>JARRRJ010000043.1:0-10450 GCA_037380865.1 Sedimentisphaerales bacterium | reverse complement strand
TTCACCTTTTTCCATCGAGATACCTAAAATAGCAAGCTTGTCTTCGCTTGTACTTTTACGCAGTTCGATAAAGTCCGGGATCTCAACCCTGCACGGGCCGCACCATGTCGCCCAGAAATTGAGAATCAGATTTTTGCCTTTGTAGTCACTGACCTTGTGCGTTTTGCCTGTAATGTCAGTGAGAGTAAAATCCGGCGCAGGCTTACCAAACCATGTTGTGAATGAAGGCTCCCATGTTTTGGCGGGATTGGGCTTCTCAAGCTCAGCCAGCGATATTGCCGGTTCTTCCGAAGTCGAGGACAACTGAGACTGTGTAGTCTGCGTCCGGCTCTCTATTGCAGTTTGACGGGCGGTTTTAATTTTTGCGATTTCATCCGCTGCCGCAAGTACCTGCTCGGTGGTATTAAGGACTGCAAAATCGATAGTGAACTTGCGGCTCTCATGCGGCGCGAGAACGGGCACGCGGCCAGGTTCGTTCGACACTGATCCGTTGCGAAGGTAATTTGTTCCGGGTTCGAGGCCTGTTACATAGCCATCTTCGATGGAATCGGGATTTTTCCAGAGCGTAAAACACGCAAGCTGATCCAGGGAGAACGCCATTGAGACAGCCTTATCAGCAGCGGCGTTCCGAAGCATAACCTTTGTGTGGTTATTAGTATCACCCCAAAGTGTCAGATAATAAAGCTGTTCACCAGACCCGGGCGTCGGCGCTGGGTACGTATCATAATTGGAAACATCTTCGGCTGAGTTGCCGCCGGAAGGTGTTACTTCTCTGGCAGGCGCAACGAACCTGGCGTCTTTTTCCATAAAGGGAGTCGAGTAATTGCTATGGTAAAGAATTCCGAATTCCTGTTCTACGCTGCTGTTGTTCGTCACTGTGTCGGAGATTTGGAAAGTATTCTCTCCCGGCACTGTAGAAATCTCAGTCATGAGCTGGAGATTCGGTCCGTGCAAAAACGCTTCGTCAACTCTTCCCCGTATCGTTAAGCGATATGGCGGATTGCGGTCGATCACTACCTCGACCAGCGAAGCGGGAGTATTTGCGATTTTGCCTGGAAGAGTCAGGCTCGTTTGCGCCTGGTTCGTGTTGGCGGACTGGCTGTTTGCTGATTCTTCCCAGTTTCCCAGGCCGCAGCGCACCATCCATTCGGTAAAACCTTCCAGCCAGCCTTTGCCGTCGTTTGCCATCAGGTTAACTAAATCGGGATTGACAAGTCCTTTCACAGGTGATTTCCAGCCCAGACGCAGGTTGGCCATCAAAACGTGCTGGACAGACATTCCCCGCGTGGGGATTACCTGGAAGCTGAGCTTTCCGTTATGCACGTCGATTACTTCAACGCCTTCCTGTTTGCCGCCGTGGAGAATGGTTTTTATTACATACCAGGGATAATTACAATCCGGTGTAAAGTTATATCCTGCGACATAAACTGTATCCCTGTAAATGTGATTTTCCACGTCGGTAAGTACAATCGTGGTGGGGCTGTCGTATTGAGCCGGGCAGAACCCAAGCGCCATAATTAGAATTGATGCCAGATTCAACATTGTTCTCTTCCTTCAAAAAAATGTTTGAAATTATCAATTTCTACCTTATGCTACTTTACCAGATTGGCTGGATTCTTCAATCAATTTTGTAATATTTTGCAAAAGTTATTCAAAAGAAAGTATGAAACGATATTCTTTTCCCAAAGAAAAAAGACTCCGAAGCAACAGACTCTTTCGCGAGGTTATCTCGTCAGGACAGTGTGTTCGAGACAGGATGTTAACCATTTACACAGCCAAAAACGATTACGTCTTCTCCCGACTGGGAGTTTCGGTAAGCAAATCCTCCGGAAACTCTGTAAAACGAAACCGCTTAAAAAGACTCGTCCGCGAAGTATTCAGACAACACCAGCACGAAATCAAGAATCGTTTATGAGCCTGGTGCTTCAAAAAAATCGATTTAACCGAAAAGAAATTCATAATTGATAATATGGACATTCAAGGCTGTTTCAATCATAATTAAAATGCAGGCCTCTGGCTACATTTTATCCATAAAGACTGTTATATAGTTTTAATAAATATTTCTCGTTTCATATTGATTATAGGACAATTTATGATATGATTATATATATGATATGTAAATGGATTGTAATAGAAAGAATATGTCACGTTCCTGAATCGTTCGTCCAAAAACCAGTGGATGCGCCTATTGTTTTCTTGAAAGTACGAAAGTATGAATGCTTCGACTACAATTACTTGTGATGAGAGTAAGACTATTCCTATTTTACCTGAAAATGTGGAATATGACAAATCGAACTCACCTACGGGATTAAAAATAAGCTTCGATCGAACCAGGAGTCCAGTCATAGGAAGGTTGGAAGTTTCTTTTAAGCTCCCCGGCCGCAGGGCAAGGGGTGAATATATGATGGAGTCTCTTTCTACTGATGGAACATATTCCGAATACCTTAATTTAATCCAGAAAATGAATAGCAGAGAATTCAAGTTGATATTCAATCCCCTCGGAGGTGTGGAATTAACGGGAATCCCGAAACCAGTTACTCAGGCGCATTTGGCTAAGGACCAATCATTATATTTAATGTCACAATCTTTTGACTTATACAGGGAAAACGTTGAATATCGTGAAACTCCTAAGCCGGCATTTTTAGAGTTGATTCTTGAATCAGGAGACAAAGGTTTTTGGGTGAGGTTGGGAGCACTGTTCGGAGATGACCTTAAGAATCTCACGGATGCCCGATATGGCAGGATTTCCCTTATGAAACCGGATAATACCCCTATCTATGATTTGGAAGAAGCAGAGAAAGCATATAATCTTATGAGGGATCGGGTAATCTCTGGAGAGGATATATTAAATATTCACTATTGCGGGATAATTGAATTAAAACCAAGGTAAAATAACAGGAACGCTTACCTATTTAAGCTTGTAGCTGTCCCTCCCTGATATGATTAGAGTTGAATAATCAGAGGAGGATTAGCTATTTAAAAGTTTATAGACTCTGATCAGCTCACCTACGCTCCATGCCTGGGCGAAGCAGCCTTTTGGGTTGTGGGGCGGGTCTCCGTCGAAGATTTCGGATATGTTTCCGAGACAACTATCTTCAGTTAGATGTCTCAGCAAAGGCTGGATCATTTCCATAGCGGCTTTTTTACTTTCTTCAGATAGATGATTTACTTTTAGATAAGCATCGATAAACGGTCCCATCAAAAATGGCCAGACTGTTCCCTGGTGATACGCTTCGTCTCTCTGTCGTTGTGGGCCTGTGTATAAACCTATGTAATTGGGTGCTGAAGTGTTCAGTGTGCGCAGGCCGCAGGGGGTCAGGAGGTTTTCCTGAACAACTTTCACGACTGACTTCTGCTGCTCTTCAGTCAGGGGTGAATACTCCAGTGATACTGCATATATCTGGTTCGGTCTGAGGCTGTCATCGATTTTACCCTCGAGAGTGACACAGTCGTTCAAATAGTTCTTTTCTTCATTCCAGAACAGCTTAGAAAAACTTGTCGTCACCTGTTTTGCCACAGACTCGAATCGCTGTGCTTTCTTATTGTCACGCCGCTCATAAAATTTCGTCATCAGACACAGGCAGTTATACCAGAGTGCGTTGACTTCTACGGGTTTTCCGTATCTTGGCGTGAACGTTATGCCGTCGTATTTCGCATCCATCCAGGTCAATTGTGTTTGCTCGCTGCCGGCGCTGATTAGGCCGTCCGAATCTGCGTGAATGTCGAAACGGGTGCCTTTCTGGTAGGCATTTATGATTCCTTCGATTGCAGGGATAAGAACTTCAGTAAACGTCTTCGAGTCGTCACTTGCCTTAAGATACTGGAACGAGGCGACGATGAACCACAGCGACGCGTCCACACTGTTGAAGCATGCTGTATTCGTATCGTCGTCGAAACGCGAAGGAATCATCCCTTCGTCCAGAGCTGATGCGAATGTTGTCAAGACGGATTTAGCTTCATCCAGTCTGCCTGTAGCGAGCAAAAGACCCGAAAGAGAAATAAACGCATCCCTGCCCCAGTCCATGAACCATGGATAACCTGCTATGATGGTAGTTCTGTAAGTATTTTGAGTATTTCTTTTGACTATGAACTGGTCCGCGGCTAAAGCGAGCACGTCGCAAATATCTGAATCTGATTTGGAAGCCGCGTCACTGTTTCTTTGTATTCCTTCCAGGAGATTTTTATTGTGTTCCTGCAGGTCCCTTTGCACGGCCTTAACGTCGGTATAGGTCGGCACCTTACTAATCGAACTCTGTTGTGACGGCAAAAGGCTTGCCCATATCACGACCTGCGTTGGCTCGTCTATCCTGCACTTGAAAAACCCGGGCGTCCATAAATCTTCGGCGTGATTGAGACCTCTTTCCCGGTTATCCCGGTAAACGAAGTTGAACCACCACTGAGGGTCCTTTACGAACTTCGCGGAAGGACAGGTTAGAAGAAGCTCGCAGCTTTCCGGGCTTTCATACCTGACGGAAACACCCTGATCCGCGGGATTCGAGTGCAGGTGAGCGGATGATTTTTGTATCGAGTGGAAGTCCCGAAGTCCCGCAAAAGGCCTGCAGACGAACTCGACAGGCGAAGAAATATCAGCAAAATCATAGACTATAGCGGCAGTGTCCTGATCGCGCAGAAGGTAAATCGATTTTGTTATTTTAAGCCTGCAGTTCGATTCGTTATCGTCAAGCTCGTAAAAGAAATGCGCGCCTGTGTCTTTGTGAAACTCCTTAAGAAGCGTAAAACCTTCGGGTGCGAATTTGTCGGGGAACTCGAAAGTCGAGAGATTAAAGACTTTTCCGCTGCAGATTATCATGTCCAGGCAGTTGGACAGAGCCATTACTCTTCTGACGGGCGGATCAAGCGCTCCTATCAGAAGGCCGTGATAGCTGCTCGTATTGCAGCCGGCGACAGTAGAGGAAGCGTAGCCTCCTCTGCCGTTGGTTAAGAGCCACTGCTTTTTGAGTAGAAGCTCGATGGACTGATTTTCTGCTGGTACTGATATGATAGTCTTATTGTGTTTCTTTTGCAGTGTAAGCACTCTGCGACTCCAAATGATATTATTACGGTACGCTTGTGTTATTCAGCAGCAGGATTCGGAAAGGAACAAGAACCATAGTTGCAGAGAGTTAGACTGTTTTGTCGGTAGCCTGTAAATCCGGTTTGTTTTTCATCTTCGCTTCGATAATTTTCAAGGTTGGCTTTTTGCTCTCTGACTGCATTTCCTGCGGCTGCTGAGATTCAGAACAAGAATTACCCCCATCTGACTGTTTCGCTGTAATCTCCTGCAACTTCCCGGCCGCATGAACGCCCAGCTCGACAGAGCGGCGCTCAAGATTATCCAGCACGTTCATAAAATTAATGTAAGATTCATAAGGCGAATCATAAGGATTAAAATACTTATGCACGTCGCCATCCGCGAAATACTTCGTGCACATGTAATAGAAATGATCGGAAGTCTGCAATTTTCTCCAGTCTGAAATAAGTCTTTCATCGCCGGTCCTCTTGACCTGGTTTTCGAGACGGTACAACTCATGTATCGCGTTCGACTGCATCGCGTTGCCAAGCCACGCGGAAAGGTCTCTTTCGGTATCGGCCCAGCTGATAATATGCGGGATATCGACGGTATCCATGCTATCGTAGGTCTTCACTACTTCGCTCGGTGTTTTGAAATCATTGTCGGGATGTCTCAGTATCTCTTCGGGAAGATGTCTCATAAAATTGAATATGCCTGTGTCTTCCCACTGGTGCTCTCCGAACGTTTCGTAATCCATAAACAAGTTGACAACCTGGCCGTTTCCGTTGACGTTATTTACCCAGTAAGCGAATTTATCCGCGGTAAGAGGCCATTGCGCCCAGTCACGATTGGAAAATCTGAACGCGATGTCGTCACTAAGCGAGTAATTTTTCAGAAGGAGCTTGAGTTTTTTGCATCCGACGGGCCTGTATACGAAGTTCGGGCTTCTGTAACCTAAAATATGATCCGCACCTTCTGTAATAATTGCGTCGAAGCAATCCATCGATTCGATATGGGCGGCCAGGTCGTTGTTGTATATCAATTCGGTATTCCTGAAGACTCGCGGCGTCTGGCCGAAGTAGTATTGTATCGCTTCGATGTGTTTTCTGATTTGTTCCGCGAATTCTGCTCTCGAATAAAGAAAACTCAGGCTGTGATAGTACGTTTCCGCCAGGAACTCGACGCAGCCTGTTTGAGCGAGAGCATCGAATGTGCTCAGAACCTCAGGCGCATATTTTTCGAACTGTTCGAGAAGCGAGCCTGTTATGCTGTACGCGATTCTGAACTTTCCATCGAGACGTCGTATGTTTTCCAGAAGCAGACGATTCGTGGGAAGGTAGCATTTATTGGCTACTTTCCTGCAAATCGACGCATTTTTGTGCTCGTCGAAATAGTCACTGTTATTATCGAATACTGTGTAGTGTCTCAGTCGGGCGGGTTGATGAACTTGGAAGTAAAAACATATAGATGACATATTCGTCTTTCGTATTGCGTATTAATTGTTGCGTAATCTCGTAGCCTCTTCATGCAGGACGCGATACGCACGACAAATTGCGTGCTTATACACCTGCCAGAGCCAAAGTATCTCCGTAGATTTTAGCACATTTCGCTGCGGAGTCAATCCATCGCAGCTTTCTTACCTCAAAATTTCCGTGGCTTCGCAGAGTCATCTGCAATGGCGGGTATTTAAGTACCGCGATAATTTTATTTGCGATTTCGTTCACATCCCAGAAATCGACTTTCAAAGCATGCATCAAAACTTCTGATACGCCGCTCTGCTTACTGATAATTACGGGGACATCGTGATCGAGAGCTTCCAAGGGCGCTATACCGAAAGGCTCCGATACGGAAGGCATTACGTACAGGTCGGCCATTTTGTAGATTTTTTCTACGTCATCGCCTCTGAGAAAGCCGGTAAAGAGGACTTTGTGTCCGATCCCGAGATGTGCCGCCATTTCTATGGACTTGTGAATCAAATCTCCGGAGCCAGCCATGACAAACTTGACATTATCCATCACTTCGAGGACTCTCTTTGCGGCGTGGAGGAAGTACTCGGGACCTTTCTGCATCGTAATTCTGCCCAGAAAGAGGACAATTTTTTCCTCTTTCCTTATTCCTGTATCAGCCAAATTTGCCCAGTTTCCGTTTCTGTCGACGCCGTTATAAACAACTTCGACCTTGTCACCGCTTATGCCGTACCTGCTGATTATGATATTGCGAGTAAAATGGCTGACCGCGATGACTTTGTCCGCGCGTTCCATGCCGAGGCGCTCGATATCGTAAATCATCTGGTTGACATGCTCGCCGCTTCGATCGAATTCAGTCGAATGCACATGAACTACAAGCGGCTTCCTGCTCAGTGCCGCGACTGCGATGCCGGCCGGGTAGGTCATCCAGTCATGAGCATGGACAATGTCAAAATCCTCATACAAAGCCAGTTCTGTTGCCATCGCGGCGTAACGATGAACTTCAGTGTACATGTCATAGCCGTAATCAGAAGATGACACGGAATGGGCAGACAAAACGCTCTTGCCGCCAAATAAACGCTGTTTTTGACGCAGAATCTCTTCAATCTGTTTCTGGTAGCTTTCCGGTGTTTCGTATGGCTGCAACGCCGAGTCCAGCGTATGGAATTTGACGTTTTTCATTTCATGTGTATGAAAAGATGACTTCGATAGACGGGAATTGGGTGTTAGGAGTTTAACGTGAGTTGCATATTTGCTCTCTACCATCTTGGGAAGAACAAACGTGACTTTCATGCCAAGCTGGTCCATTGCCTTGGTGAGACCATAGCAGGCTGTTCCAAGCCCGCCGCTGATGAATGGCGGAAATTCCCAACCTAACATGAATATTCTCATATAGATACCCGTAAAAAAATTAAAAACGTCTTATAAAATAATGTTTATTTTCTTATCAGGAGATTTTTTTCAAAAAAATCCTTCGTAAAGTTTCAACTGCAAATGACTTTCTATCTTATGGAGCAGCCGGTAAGACCCTCTATCGGCAGGAAAAAATCTAACCTTAACCTGCTTTGGCGGAAATTATAAGGCATTTGCTCCTTTCTATTATATAAATCGGGATTTTGCCTGAATTTAGTTCACAAAATCTTTAAAAAAGTCTAATTTTCATACTGATAACGCTTATTTTCTCAAAAAGAAAAGAAAATAAGCCACTCCACCAGTAAAGAGGCGGAACGGCTTGTCCCACATGGCATTACCACAAGTGTTTGAATTCATAAGTGGAAGGTAACGATCTGCTTAAGCGTACCTGCCCGGTTGGTCTTACAACTGAATTACGAAATCCAGTTGTACACATCCTGTGCTTTGACTGTAGAGCGGCGAGCGGCTCTGGCTAAGCCAGTTGAGCCAAGTGCCGGATTAAGCATAGAATATACGTTATCGCTAATAGATTCCAACGCGTCTGATAAAACCATTCTCCGCCTGCTGTCAGTATATGCCTTTACTTTACTGGCTACAATCAATGATTTTCTGCTGCTCGATAAACCTCCTTATTTAACAACAATCCATATTTTCATAGATCGGCATCAACCTTATTGAAGCCATGTGCTCCAATAATCGCTTTTATTACATATAAACATCCTGCTTGCAACAAAAAAATTTAAAAAATAAAAATAAAGTTGTATCCGGTTTAAGACACTCTTCGGGCCACATCCACATCGCGTTTATTGACGTTATTTGCGGCTATTAGCCTGTCTTCTATGTCTATCCAAATTTTTCTGAAGGAACTGCAAATTTTAATTATATGCATGTGGCAATTTGACGAAAACAAATAGAAATAACGATTTTGAATGAAAAAGGGGCGGGATAAGGAATTTTACTCCCGGCTCTAAAGTTGTAATTGTGACGGTATTTGGAGAATAAAAATGGCAAAGCGTTCAAAGAAAGCTCACAAGTCGCAGGTGAATTTAGAAGGCTATGTAGTCGTAGCGTTCGCAGAGGATACAGGGCAGGCCATGGAATACAAAATGTTACTTGACAACAATGATATTCCCGCCATTGTAAATGAGCATGAGGAGTCGGCTCCCGGCGGTCTGACTACCAACGAGATAGCTGTCATGGTTCCCGAGGAATATCTCGACGAAGCGCATGTAATCATCGAATCTCAGCAGGCCTATGATGACTTCTATGATTTTGCGATGGATGAGGATAGCGAGGAAGACTTCGACGCTGACTTCTTCGATGATGAATACTAACTTGAGTACTATTCAGCGAGGCGTTCCGGGTGCCGTATTAAGGATTGCCCGGGCGCATAACCCGGCGTAGAGTATTAGCAAGAATTGGAGAACAGCAATGACTGACAAGTCGCGGGAGAACCGAAAAGAACGAAGAATGAGTGTTGTGGACAGACGTTTGGGACTCGACAGAAGGAGAGGACCCGGAAGAAGGCTTACCGAAGAGAGAAAATCCGCTGAAGAAGGACAGATGTCCCAGGAGCAATTCGAGTTTCTCATGGCCATTGATGAGTATAAACAGAAAAACTCGAGGCCATTTCCCACCTGGACAGAAGTACTCGAAGTTATAAAGGCACTCGGATACCGAAAAGTAGCTGAGCCGCAGTCTATCGAGCAGATGAGGAAACTGGAAGAGTCGCAACAGGAGCCTCTCGGAGCACACCATCAGTAATCACACAGGCTCTTACTGAAAAAGAGCCTGTTCCTATTCCTTTGTTTTTTATACATCTTCAGACATTCCTCAGGTTACAGATGAGCAAGTAATCAATGTCAAAGCACGTAAAGCAAATTGCTCGTGTGTTTGCGGTGGAAAAAAATGAACCCGGGCACTATCTTTTTATACCCGGGTTCACAAGTTTTATATGTGAACAGCCGCATGCATGCGATTAGTTGATGCATGCAGCCGGTTTCTCTTTCGAGATTAAATCGTTTACTTCGGCAGTACAAGCAAAAGGAATACGAAGCCGAACAGACCTACTGTCTCGACAATACCCATCGAAATGATGATAAAGACCAGGCCTTTGCCTTCGCCTTCGGAAATGGAGCGGCAGCCTGCGGCGCCGATCATGCCCTGAATCCATGCGCTGAACAGTTCAGCCATCGCACCTGCAAATCCGATGCCCAGTAAAGTGCCGGGATTGTTCGTGAAAGATTCAGAGCCTCCGGAAATTATAGGCGAAAGGCCGATAAACATAAGAATAAATCCGTAAATGGTCTGCGAAAGAGGCATACCGGTCAGGATGATATAAGCAAAATTCAAAGGCTTGCCGGCTTTTGCTTCCTTAGCCCATGCTCCAGCGGCGGCCTGCGCCGCTGCTCCGATACCAAGCGCGCTTCCGATAGTCGCACCGGCTAAAACAATCCCCATTGATAATTGTCCAGCGAATTCCAAACCTGTCATAATTCATTTTCTCCGATAGAAACTTCTTTTTCCTTAGCGAATGGCCGATACGCGTAACCGGCCCATT
>JARRRJ010000042.1:0-12494 GCA_037380865.1 Sedimentisphaerales bacterium | reverse complement strand
GAGAGAATGACATGGTGGGACAGGAACGACGTGCGAGAAGTAGATGTTGTTACAGGATGCTTTATGCTTATAAGACGCGAAGCTGTCGAGCAGGCAGGCTTGATGGATGAGCGTTACTTTATGTACGGCGAGGAAACCGACTGGTGTTACAGGTTTAAGAAGAATGGTTGGAAAATCATGTTCACGCCGGGCAGTCAAATCATTCATTTCGGAGGCCAGAGCAGTAAGATAGTCCGCAGTGACATGCTGGTTCAGCTTAGGTTAAGTATTCTTTATTTTATGAAAAAGCACTACCGATGGCTGAGCTATCGCGTCGGTTGCCTACTGACTCTTTTCTTCTTTGTGTCACGCCTTCCCGTATGGATTGTATTGAAAATTGTCAGTGTAAAAGAAAGAGAAGAAGCCGCAAGTAAAATCGAAGCTTACTCTAAAGGCGTCGGCAGAGTATTTGTTCTTCTCTTTTCATAATAGAATCATTTCGGAATGAACCTGAAAGTCAATATAAACGGTTTCAGCCATATGGTCGCCAAGCGTTTCATGGGTTACTTCTGGCTGCGAAGGAAATGGCTTAGTAAAAGTCAATGGCTCGGCGAGAAAGAACTCGAGCAAATTCAGCTGGACCTTCTAAAGAAATTGATTGCCCACTCGTACGACACTGTACCGTATTACCGCAGGATAATGAGCGAGTTGAACATCTTACCTGAGAATATCAAAAGCCTCAGGGACATCGAACGTTTCCCTGTGATTTCGAAGAAGGATATAATCGATCAAAGTGATGGATTTATTTCAGACAAATATTCGAAGTATCTTCTAAGGACGGCTTATACCGGGGGAACTACCGGCACGCCGCTCAAACTGAAAAGAAATATAGCAGCAATCGAAAACGAACATGCATTCGTCAGAAGACAATGGGACTGGGCGGGAATCGGACTTAACGATAAAACCGCTTATCTGTCAGGGCGCCTGATCACAAAACCCGACCAGGAAAACGGTCAGTTGTTCGCGTACGACTATTTCATGAAAGAATTAATATTGTCCACATATCACCTCTCATATGATACGGCAAAGAGCTATATCGACACGATGAAGGATTTCGATATCAAAGCAATCATAGGTTATCCGTCTGCCATCTATTTACTGGCTCAGGCCTGTATCGAGTCAGGCACTAAAATGAACCTCAGGGCTGTATTGACTTCTTCGGAAACACTCACCGATTCAATGCGGACTGTTATAAGTCAGGCTTTTGACTGCAAAGTATTTGATTTCTACGGAGGCGCCGAAAGGGTATGCTATATTTTTACATGTGATAAAGGGAACTACCATATTATACCGGAATACGGATTTACAGAGTTGGTACCTGTGGAAAACGGCGGGAAGGATCATCATAAGATTATCGCGACCGGATTCTGGAATTACGCGATGCCCCTGATTAGATATGACACAGGAGACATTGTCATAGGTCCGAATAAAAGCTGCTCGTGCGGTAGAGCATTTCCGACAGTCAAAGCTCTGTGCGGGCGGGAAGCTGATACGATAAGAACCCCGTTAGGGAGAGAATACGGAGCGGCAATTCTTACGCATTTGTTATACGGCGCAGACAACATACTTGAGAGCCAGATTATACAGGATTCCCACGACCACGTAGTTATCGAATATGTGCCGGGCAAGAAGTTCACCGAAAAAGACAGAAAGGTATTTATGAATTTGATTACCAAACACTTGTCCCGGGAACTGAAAATTGATCTGAAGAAAGTCTCGAAAGTGCAGAGAACTCAAAGCGGCAAAATCAGACCTGTTATACCATTAACGACCTAAATTTATTCAGGCTTCTTATCAGCCTGGAATTAATTCAGTAATTTTATGAATCTTTGTATGCTATGCTTCGGAGGCCAGGACTGGTGGTACCATAACCGCTCTCATGCTGATTTGCAGCTGATGAGAAAATATGCTGCCCGGATGCCTGTTCTCTATGTAAATTCTATAGTAATGCAAAAACCGAATATCGGACAGGGCAAAAAATTTCTTCAGAAATTAGTTCGCAAGTCAAAGAGCATATTTAAAGGTCTGACAAAAGTGGAATCGAATTTCTGGGTCTATACTCCGGCGGTCTTGCCTGTATTTCATACTAATGCCGGCAGAAGATTCAACGAATGGATTTTAAAAACCCAGCTAAAACTTGTACTAAGTAAGCTAAAATTCCACAATCCACTGGTTTGGGTGGTTTGCCCTACCGCATTTCATGTCGCAAAAAGCTTAAGTACGAGAAAATTAATTTATTTAAGGACGGATGTTTACGAAAGATTTCCAAACGTGGACTACGACACGATAAAAAGTATGGACGAGAAACTCAAAGCTGTCGCGGATTTGACACTTTTTGTGAGCAGCAGACTTTTTGACCAGGAAAGCTCACAATGTAAAAAAGCATTTATGATTGATCACGGAGTTGATTACGAACTCTTTGCCAATGCTGAGAACATCGCTTATCGAAATGGGGAACTGAATAATATACCGAAACCAATTATAGGTTATTTCGGTTCGATCAGCGAGCATACGGTCGATTATGAGCTTGTTAATAAACTTGCGGATTTATTACGTGAGATGTCTTTCGTATTTATCGGCAGAATTTATTCCGATCCTCCCTATTTTGCAAATAAAGAAAATGTCTGGCTTTTGGGCCAGAAGTCGTACGAGGAAATACCTCATTACGGGAAACATTTCGACGTCGCAATTATGCCCTGGAGACAGACTGAATGGATAAAAGCATGCAATCCAGTGAAATTGAAAGAATATCTGGCACTCGGGAAACCAATAGTAAGCACGCCTTTTGATGAGTTAGAGAAGTACCTTGATGTTGTTTATGTCGCCCGTAATGCAGAGGATTTTGCGTACTCCATAAGAAAAGCGCTTAAGGAAAACAAGACCGAACTTGTTAATGCAAGAAGAAATAAAATCAGGAATTTTACCTGGCATGCGAAAACGCAGAAGGTTTTAGACCTTTTGTTTGAAAATGAAACAAGAACACAAAGCTAAAATTCGTATTTGCCTTGCGGCTTCGGCGGGAGGTCATTTGACGCAGCTGATGGCGCTTTCGGAAAGCTGGAAGGGAAAAGAGACTTTCTTTGTTACGACCGCGTCATTTGTAAAGGATGATATCAATGGATTCGGGGACGTATATGTAGTGGGAGAGTGCAACAGGCAGCATCCTGTCAGGGTGCTTAAGGTATTTCTTAAATGCGTAAAAATCGTAGTTAAAGAAAAGCCTGATACAGTAATAAGCACGGGAGCGGCCGCCGGGTGTATGATATGTTTCCTTGCCAAAATTTTCGGAGCAAAGATTGTCTGGATTGACAGCATAACTAATGTGAAAAAAGTCTCCCT
The DNA here is from genome assembly GCA_037380865.1 of Sedimentisphaerales bacterium. Classification (GTDB taxonomy): domain Bacteria; phylum Planctomycetota; class Phycisphaerae; order Sedimentisphaerales; family Anaerobacaceae; genus JAFGPS01. Next base: position 9,116 of record JARRRJ010000042.1, on the reverse strand, counting down.
TTCGGGCAGACTGGTTAAACATATAGCAGACCTTTTTCTTGTACAGTGGCCCGACTTGGCCGTTAAACACAAAGGTATCGAATACGCTGGTGCAGTAGTATGATTTTTCTTACTGTCGGTACACAATTTCCCTTTGACCGTCTGATTAAGACGATAGACGATATTCTTGGCAGAGGTTTAATCAGGGAAGATATTTTCGCACAGATCGGGCATACTTCGTACGAGCCGTGCTTTTTTAAGGCAGTTAAGTTCCTCGCAAAGAAGGAATTTGACGAGAATTTGAAAAGAGCCTCGGGACTCATCGGGCACGCGGGAATGGGGACTATTAGGATGGCGCTTGATAACGACAAGCCACTGCTTGTGATGCCGAGACTAAGGAGATATCACGAAGTAGTGCATGACCATCAAATCGAGATAGCTCGTAAATTCGAGGAGCTTGGTCATATCTTAGTCGCTTACAAGGAAGAAGAATTATGGGTAAAAACACAACAGCTGAAAGATTTTATTCCCAAAAAACGCGAAACACAGGTTGAATCCGTGGTGTGCAGAATAGCGGAATCAAAAAATAATAGCAGTGGTTCTTTCCGGCGGTCTCGATTTCGGAAGATGCCCTTTAGCTTCACGAGTGCCTGTAGCCTTATGGCCCGTCGCAGGCAAAAATGCGCTGGAGCGCTTATTATTAAATCTTGCGGACCAGGGAATAAGAAAAATTAAGATATCATGCGGCCGAAACAAGTCTTTGCTGTCCGAATTGATACATATTGATAGGGATATCGAAGTAAAATACATGGATGAACCTCTGCCTGTGGGAACGGCAGGCAGCATTCGTGAAGCTGCAGAAGATAACGATTCGTTATTGATACTGTTTCCTTCCAGCATGATTTGCCCGCCCGATATAGATGCTTTGATCAGCGAACATCTCAAAAGCAAATCCGATTTATCAGTTGTTCTGGAGCAAGCTTACCCAGGCGCAAATGGAAGTTCGGAAAAAGCATCAGGTATTTATATTTGTAATGCTTCTGTTTCGGAATTTGTACCTGAAGATGGTTATTGCGATATCAAGGAAGGACTGATTCCGGAAATGCTTCGTGCGGGCAAAACTGTTAACTCCATAAAATTATCTCACAGGGTCGGCAATTTTCGTGACTGCCGCGAATATCTTAAGGCAATTTCAGACAATATTGAAGGAGCTGTAAAGCAAAATAATTTGAAGCCTGATACAATTAACAATTCGTGCACTGTATGGAAAGGATCGGGAATACATGTTGACCGTTCGGCAAGAATTGCAGGAAAAGTCGTTCTTATGGATGGCGTCGAAATTTCGGAGGGCGTGGTTATAACGGGACCCAGTGTGCTCGGGAAGAATGTCACTATAGGCAAGAACAGCGTTATTGTGAACAGTATATTGTGGGATAACACAACTGTCAATGCCGACTCCATCGTGGAACATTGCGTTTTGGATAACAATTCATATGTTCACACTCATGCATCATGTGTGGACGAATGTATCGCATCCCGTCATGAGAAAACAACAGGGAGATTTGACAGTCAAGTTTTGAAAGAAGTACTGAACAAGGTGGAAGCGCTAAAGTACATGCCCGCAAAAATCAAGCAGATACTTCCGGAGGCAGGCAAAGTGAAAACAGAAAAAACAGTTAAATACGTTGCGTCAGCAGCAGTAATAATTGCTTTTATGTGGTCCTACTGGCCGGGACTCGGGAGTCTCTGGAAGGTCTGGATGCGAAGCGACGAATACTCTTCCGGCCTCCTGGTTCCTTTCCTGGCAATCTATATTTTGTGGCTGAGGCGTCAGGAAATATCCCAATTATCCATAAAACCTTCGATTTGGGGCTTGTTTCTTTTCGTTTTTGCCCAGGCATTCAGGATTTTCGGATTATTCTTTCTTTTCAGTTCTGCGGAAATGTTATCCATCGTTCTGAGCATTGCAGGAATGGTTCTGCTTCTTTTCGGCTGGAAGTTATTTATAAAAGTATCGACAGTGTTATTATTTCTGTTTCTCATGCTGCCTTGGCCTCACCGCATACAGGCAGCTGTGTCACTACCTTTGCAATCTCTTTCAACTTCCTCGGCGGTATTCTGTCTCGAAGTGATGGGTTTCGATGTTATACGCGAAGGAAATATAATACATATCGGCAATTCGACTGTCGCAGTCGCGGAGGCATGCAACGGCCTGAGAATGATAACCGCTTTTTTCGTAATCAGCGGGCTGGTCGCATTGTTAGTCAACAGAACATGGTGGGAAAAGCTCATTGTGCTGATTTCAAGTCTTCCCATAGCGTTCCTGTGCAATACGTTGAGACTCGCAATCACCGCGATCATCTTTACTATAATCAAGGGACCGCAGTGGGAAAAAGTATTTCACGATTTCGGTGGCTATGCGATGATGCCTTTAGCGATTGCTTTTATCTTAGCTGAATTGTGGTTCATAGAAAAGCTAACAATCCCGCCGGAGGAAAAGGAAGAAATCATAATAGTAAGGCAGAAAAAATAAAATACCCTTATGTGCAGCCTAATTGTCTTTCGCATGCACATTTTTATCTTCAATAATCTTTTCAAAACGAAGTGACGTAATTAACGAATCAAGAAATATAGGAGACTAAAAAATGAACGAATTAGAAAAAAGTGATGATAATGTGATAGGCCGTGACATTGTCAATATCGATGTCCAGGACGAGCCGGAGGAAAGTTCGCCTAATCTGTTAGCAGGTGTATTTCGACGCTGGCATATAATATTCCTGACCTTTCTTGTTGTATGTGCCGCCGGTCTTCCTGCGATCTGGCTCCTGAAAAAACCCATGTACAACGTGGAGGGAGCCATCCGAATAGCATCGGTAATGGCGGATATTTTGAATAACAGGCAGGATAAGGGCGAAATATCCGATTACGAGGTATTCATGAATACGCAGGCCGCGTTATTCACCAGCGACCAGGTCCTGCAAAGAGTCGCGGATGAACTGCACGATAAAGACCTCTCGTTTTTCCAGCGAAGTTCGTTCGGTCTCATTCCAAAAATAAAACAGAAGATTCTTGACCAGCAGGTAAATCCGGACATACTATGGCTTTTGAAGCAGGCTATATCGAAAGGATACATCTCTGTCCGTCCAGTGAAGAACACTGAATTTATACAGATACTGGTTAAAAGCCCGAAACAGAGTGATGCTCAGCAGATTGTTGATTCATTCATTAACAATGTTATGATTCTGGGCCGCACTACTTCCATAGAAGACGAGGACTTGAATCTATCGCTGCTGGAGAGTGAGAAAAAGGACCTTGAATCAAAAATTTCAAATACTTCACAATCTATTTACAGGCTGGCCCAGGAATACGGAACGGATACACTGAGCGGCCGACAGGAAATGATGATTCAGCGCATAGCAGCCTTGCAGGCCGAGCTAATCAGAACACAGGCGACAAAAGCCTCTACAGAAATCGAGGTGTCACTGCTCGAACGTCAGGAGGGAGGAACTATTCCCCCGGATGAATTACTCAAAATGCGTCAGCAATATGTCAACAATGATATTTCGGTAGTGACATTGATGAGGAATATTGCAGATATCGATCAAAAGCAGATAATTGCTGAACAGACATTGACTCCAATTCACCCGGACATCAATTTGTACTCTGATCTGCTGGAAACTATGAATTCTCGACTCGAGGAGAGAAAGAAGAAAGCTGGTGAAGAGTTCGAAAAGTTATTGGCTCTGGAGATGGAGACTGCCGGGGATTCGGATCTGATAGAGGCAAGGATAAGATTCGAACATATCAAAGGAACAGAGCAATTACTCAAAGAGGAAATTAATAAGGAAGATAAGGAGTCGATAAAATTGGGCCAGATGCAGTTGGAAATATCGGGACTCCAGGACGAGCTCGAACTGTATAAAAAGAATTACGACGTAGTCCTGCAGCGCATTCGTGAGCAGCAATTTAACCAGAAGCGGCCAGCAAGAATGTCGATACTCTATGGAGCACAACTGGCGTCTGTCACAGACAAAAGAGTGAAATTTTCCGCTGCTCTTGTGATGGCTGGTCTGTTCGCAGGCGCCTGGTTTGCTTTCTTGAGAGACAAGGCAGACAAAAAACTACGTACTCCCGACGATGCGGCCAAACGCATCGGTATAAGAATCATAGGAACAACTACGAGCATGCAGGCGGTCAAGTCTTCGCTTCTGCCGGAACAGATCATCGACGATTACCAGACTATTCGTGCGAATCTCGAATTGATAAATGGTCACGGAATACCCGAGATACTCGTGGTTACAAGCCCGTCGATGAGGGAAGGAAAAACCACTTTTTCAGTAAACCTTGCAACTTCCCTTGCACAAGCCGGGAAAAAGGTATTGCTCATTGACGGTGACTTGAGAAAACCTGATGTGGCGCGCCTGTTGAATCTTCCCAAGGGTACCAAGGGACTCCAAGAGGTCTTGAGCGGGATACAGTTCGAGCGTGCTATTTACTCTTTATCTGATTCGAACCTTGATATACTTGCTGCTGATTTCTATGACAATACCGACGCATATGAACTTCTGGCTCTGGATGAAACAACCGAACGCATACGAAGCATTAGTGAAAGATATGATCATGTGATAATCGATACGCCGCCGGTACTGGCGTTTCCCGATGCACTATTGTGGGCTAAGATGGCCAACGCAGTTCTCTTAACCAGCCTGGCTGGACAGACGAGTTTGCCGGAACTCAAGGAAGCCAAAGAGCGGCTGCTTCAAATCAATGCAAAAGTTCTCGGCACTGTAGTGGGCAGCGTCGAAGCAGAAGACAGGTACTACCATCGCAGTTCGGCTTATTACGTACAAAGTGCCAAAGCCAGGCGAGCAAGAAGAAAAACTCTACTGTCATTCGAGAAAAAATAGGAGTAGCGCAAGACTTTTGACATGCGTCTAATTATCATACACAGAAACGAAAACTGCAAAAATGACGGCCGGGATTATCTTCGGTTTGCCGTTACCAATCATCCCGCGGCAAATGTAGTTTTTCGCGGTTTTGCTGAGTACTCGACCGGATGGAAGGAAGAGCATTCCTTTTTGCATTGGCTACCAAGAACAAGTATTACAGAGACGTCCTATGCAATCCCGCGCGAATGGTCTGTCAACGCAGGTGATAATCAGTATCAAGATAAAATAGTAACTTATACAAATCAAATTTCTCTCCCTGAACATATTATCAATCTTTCGGATAAAAAGAAAGAATGGCATGTTGTTTCGAACTGCAGGTTCTTCACCTTGATCAGAGAGAATACGCTTGAAAGAGTGCTGAGAAAGATAGATGCTGATCTTATTGCAATAAATGCTGATCCCGGCCTGCTAGGCGAGCGGGAGAGGGTGCGATTAACAATTCAGGGTAATATTGCAGGTTTTCGAAGGCATTATGCAGATTCTGCAAATATCTGTCCTTTGCCCGATGACTGGCCTGCTCTTCTATTTATGAAACCAGGGGTCTTTCGTAAACTCTTAACAGGCGACTCATTACCTGTATCCTTCCCGGAAATTATTGAAAAATGCAGAGCAGGTAATTTGAAAGTGTGTGCGGTCAACGCGGCAGGATGGTCACTGGACCTGGAGAAAGAAAACGGCTTGCTCGAGTTTTTCAGGATAGTACTTGAGAAAAAACCAGGTTCCAAATTCATGAACGATAAATCATTTGCGATAGCAAAAGACGCAAGAATAATCGGCAACGTTGTTCTCGGAAAGAATATTAGGATCGGCTCAAAATCAGTTATCGCAGGCCCGACTATTTTATGCGACAATTCTGTTCTCGCGGAAGGCTCTATCATAAATTCTTCAGTTATATGTTCCAACACGTTTATATGTGGAGAACACGCGATTCAAAACAGAATCGTAATTGAAGAAAGCCAACAAACACGCGGGGATCAAGAGCGCGGCGCGTTAGAGCTTACCAGGCCTTTAATTGGCTCCGGAAACAGGTTCCGGAACTGGCCCGCATTTTCATACGCAAGATTTATCAAGCGAATTGCGGACATTTTTGCTGCATTGCTTGTCTTAATCCTTTTTGCTCCTCTTATCCCGTTTATAGCGGCGGTAATAAAACTGACTTCCCCCGGCTCGATATTCTACAAAGACACAAGACAGGGTCTGCACGGCAAAGAGTTCCATTGCCTGAAATTCAGAACTATGATAACAGGGGCAAACAGGATTCAGGAGAAACTGCGTTTTGTCAGTCAGGTGGACGGGCCTCAATTCAAAATGGCGGATGATCCTCGAATCAGCATGGTAGGAAGGTTTCTGCGAGAAACTTATATCGATGAGATACCCCAGTTTTTCAATGTCCTGCTCGGCCAGATGAGTGTTGTCGGTCCAAGACCTTCGCCGGAATCGGAAAATACCCTCTGCCCGTTCTGGCGCGATGCTAGATTGTCAGTCAAGCCTGGAATTACGGGTCTCTGGCAGATAAACAGAACCCGAAAGCCTATGAAAGACTTCCAGGAATGGATTCATTATGATGTTGAATACGTTAGAAATCTGTCACTAATGACGGATTTGGGAATATGCTGGAAAACAGCAAGAAAAATGATAGATAATTTCATTAGTCAGTTCTAATCGCAGGACATATCGGAGCAGCTTTGTTTTTCATGCAGATTTTTCACTTTTGAATAGGAAAGGGAAATAAACATGCGAAGAAGATATTTTAACTGGAAACTCGCGGCGATAGTGGTAATCGCGGTAGCAACTGTGAGCGCCGGAGCCTGGGCGATCAGAAAATACAGGATAAAAAACTCATCCAGCAAGGCACTTACAGATGGATTGGTCGCATATGATTCGAACGACTGGCCAAATGCTGCAAGACTGCTCGGACGATACATCGCTGTTAACCAATATGACGAAAAGGTGCTGATGAAATATGCACAGGCACTGATGAAGATCAGGCCGGAAGATGCTCAGTATGTACAGCAAGCAGCCTCAGCTTACAGAAACGTCATAAGAAATCATCCCGACAATCTCGAGGCAGCTCGAAAATGTGTCGAGCTTTATCTGATGATGGGACGCTTCGACGATGCGGAATTGATTGGACAAAGGATAATTGAGAGTAGCGCAGACCCAGAAATCAGAAGACTGCATGCAATTGCTTTAGTCAGGAAGCGAAAATTCGCTGAAGCGGCTGAAGAGCTAAAGAAACTGTGCGAAGAAAAGCCTGAAAATCTGCCTGCATACGAAACAACAGGCCAGCTTGCGGAACAACAGCCGGACGTGTTTTCTGAACCTGCTTCGTATTGGTTTAACGAAGCAGTTAAGAAGAATCCATCCTCTGCTTTGGCCTATGTGATTAGAGCAGGATTCTATCGAAGAAATAACGATTCGAAGGCGGCGCGAGCGGACCTGGAGACGGCACAAAATCAGGAATTGTCGGATCCGACAGTCAGTTTGAGAATTGCAGGCGAATATTTGAATTTGAATCTCCTGGACAATGCCGAAAAGATTTTGGCAGATGTCAGAAGGAGTTCGCCAAAAGACCAGCAGCTATGGCAGTTATCAGCCCAGGCGGCACTTATGTCGCAATCTCCTGAAAGAATGACGAATACTGCCCAAGCAGGTCTTGAAGAGCTTTCGTCGGAACCCTGGGACTTCATGCCTTTAGCTGCTGAATTGTACATCCGTTCTGACAAACTTGATGAAGGTGCAGATTTGATTTCTCGATTGACAAAAAGAGATTTCCCACCGTCAATAATATCATATCTCCAAGGCCTTATGTCCGTGCAGAAAGGAGACTTTCTGAAAGCGGTAAAACAGTGGGAGCACTCTGTTGAATCCGGTAATAACTCAGTCAGGCTGCGCCTCGAACTGGCATCTGCTTTTTCCAATTTGGGTGATATACAATCTGCCATAAGTCAACTGCATGCACTTGTGTCCGAGAGACCCGATTCTTACGATGGGCATCTTGTATTGGCTAATTTGCTAGCGCGGACTGCAAACTGGGCCGAAGCGCAACAACAGGCAGCAAGAGCCCTTCTGCTAAGACCTGACAGCAACGAAGCTCTCTTGCTTCAAACGCAGGCACGGATACAAATGGCAGGCACAGGCTCCAGTGCACAAAAAACGCTGGATTTACAGAATGCAGAAGCACTTCTTTCAAAACTGGACTCTGCAACCGGAAACTCAATCGAGGCCGACCTGCTTAGATTTCAAATTGAGAAGCAAAAAGGCAATTATACAGGTGCGCATGACCTGATAAGTCAGATGAAGCAGAAATATCCTTCGCAGGAAAGGATCTCTTTGGCAGAAGCTGAATTACTTGTCGTTCAAAACAGGATAAACGAAGCCACAACAGTATTGCGACAGGCTATCGAAAGTTTTCCTGACTCTGTCAGAGCTGTACGATACCTTGCTGCTTTACTTGACAGCCAGGATCAAAGAGATGGATGTGCAGCCGTCATTACAGAAGCATTGAAACGTATCGACAAGCCGCTTGACCGGCGAGATTTGACTTTGCTACTTGCTTCCTTCTATGCCCGCTGGGGCCGGCAAGATGAAGCTTATGACGTGCTCAACAAAATTGCTGAAGAATTTCCCAGTGACCTACCTACAAAAAGGGCTCTCTTATCAAGCGAGAAAGTTATAGGCAATCCTGGACAGGCTCAGAAACTTGTCGACGAAATTAAATCGCTGGAAGGAAATGACGGCTGGCAGTGGCGATACGAACAGGCGAAGCTCTGGTATTTTTCGAAAGATTTCCAGGATCGCTACCCTTCGCTTGTTTCACTTTTACAGGAAAATTTGTTAAGTAATCCGGATGATCAATTAAGCCGCCTGCTTCTGGCTAAAGCCTACGAAAAAGCCGGAGAGATTCTGCTTGCGATTCCCGTATATCGCGAGGCGATCAACAGATCGCCGAATAATATCCAGATAGTGACGGCATTCATATCCGCGCTTTACAAAGCGAGGGAATATGACCAGGCAAACGAGCTTCTCAGTAAACTACCAGACCAATCACTGCAAAATCCTAAGCTTCAAAGAATACAACTCCAGAACTATCTAAGGCAGGGACATTACGATTCTGCTTCTGATATTCTGCAGACTTTTCTGGGCAATGATCCGAATAACCAGGATGCCCGTTTGGCTCTTGCGCTT
>JARRRJ010000041.1:0-12631 GCA_037380865.1 Sedimentisphaerales bacterium | reverse complement strand
GTGATTGCAAGCTGGCCTTCTTTTCCCTTGTCGGCTCGCCAGGCAAGTTCCATCTGGTCAGCGGGCAAAGGCAGCCTGCTCTCAGCCTGTAAGCGCACCATTGATTCGATTTCTTTGTCATCGACAGGGGGGATATTCACGCGCGAAAAAGCAGTCCCGGCTGAGTCGTAGCCCACTACAGAAAGTTCCTGCTCCGAAATCTCTCCTTCCGTGAGAGGCTCGATAGATAAGCCGCACTTGACTGCAAAGTCCTGCCAGTTTATTACATTTTCCTCGCTGCTCTTTGTTCTGGCAACTTCGATAAGATTGCCTCGCTTGCGAAGCTCGACCGCTTTGAGTCTGCCGGCGGACTTCGCTATGGCAATTACCGACTGTTCTTCAATGTTTCCGTTTTCATTAATCATCAATTGCTTGCTCCCTGATACCAGTAAAGTACCCTGTACGGGCTCACACTTCTGTCTATCACTACTTCTGTTTCTAATGTTGTTCCCGGTCGTCCGCCGCGATCGGCAGTCGCCGTACAAGTGATTCTGTAAATATTCGACGTCACAGTTAAGGAATCCTGCATCATGCTCAGCATATCGGTGCTTATCACGCCGTTTTGTGTCAATTCGGCGACATCTTCGATTCCGTATTCCAGGTTTTCTCTGTATCCGATGATTGCTTCAGCGGCCGCATAAGCTTCGTTCGAGCCTCCCATCAGAGCGGCAAGAACTACATCTGACGCAGTATTGACATTTATCAATGCAGTGCTCTCGGACGTTTGTCCCGTCGTAGTCTGGGTCGTCTGAGTTGTGTCCTGGGTCGTTTGCTGAGTATTCTGCGTCGTTTGCTGTGTCGTCTGTCCTGTTTGTCCGGTTGTCTGTCCTGTCTGTCCGGTTGTCTGTCCGGTTTGGCCTGCCTGCCCGCCTGCGGCTACGGGAGACAATGTTGCGTTTTGACTGTTGTTCGATGCAAAAGATATAATAGCTGAGGAACCTGCGTTTTGATTTGCGGCTGGAGATATCGTTGTCGAATAGTTCGTATTCTGGCTTGTTTGTCCGGTAGTAGTCTGGTCGGTAGTGTCAGTCGAGGTGGTTCCGGATGTATCTGCAGTGTAGCAGGTTATATAGGCCGCCCACCCGACATCAAGCCATGCGTCACCGTTATCAACCGGAGGATTGATGTCCCCGTCCATTTCATTGTAGTCAAGCTTGCCGTTAAGATTCGTATCTTCGCCGTAGAACAGCTCGTCGGTGACACCTTTGACTAGCAGCAACTCGCGTATTGTTCTGAAAGGCGCGTTTCGATTGAGGTATCCGAAATCCAGGTTCTCATAATAGCCGTTTTCAGTGCCTAATTCGCTGACTTCCTCATCGCTGTCACGCCAGTCGATTATCGCGTCGGCGATGTCTTGGTACATATTTGGCAATCCCATAAGCTGGTCGAATGTCGCAGTGTTAATATTAAGCTTGCCCGATTCGTCGGTAATCCTGACGTTATACGAGACTCTGTTCATAGGAAAGTCATTGAAATCCTCAGTGCTGCTGTACCAGATATCGTTGTGACAGTCGGTATCTTTTTCGTCCTCGTTAAGTATAGCAACAGCACGTTCGATTCCCGCTCGGCAGGCCCATTTCGTTCGAATCGCTTCAGACCTGGCCAGAACTATTTTACCGTCAAGCCGGCTCTTGCGACCGAGGACTGCAACAACAGCAGTGAGCACTATGACTATCCAAAGCACTCCCACAAGAACAAGACCTTTATTATGACTGTTAGCATTCATTTTTTTATCACGTATAAGTTTCTAAACTATGAACTTCACATTCATCCTTATTGAACCGTGCTTTCGGTTTCGTTTACCTGCCTGACAAGATTTACTAGAAACGTCTCCGATATAACGTTACCCAGCCCGAGAGGTGTCGTAGTAATGCTCACCTCCACCAAATCCGGCGGACCTTCCATATCCTCAGGCCAGTCTGCATACCATTCTTCGCCGTCGTAATAGCTGATCTCGAACAGTCTGACGTTTTCCGCAATTGTTGTCACGATGCCTCCCGGCTCGTATTCCAAGTTCGGATTGGGCCAAACGCGTCTCCTGAGCGTGAGGTTGCCCAGGTCATCCGGCTCGACGTAGTATTCGACTTCATATATATCACACTCAGGCTCTAAAGCTCTGGCTTTTGCCTTGTTGACAGAGTAAAAAACCAGGTAAGCCGTGTCGTAATCATCATTAGCTTCCGTTGTAGCGAAAAATTCAGTATCTTCGAAATTTTCCGCATGATAGTAATTAGTAAGGTCACGTGAAATAATGTTCGAAGCAAACCTGACTTCAGAAGCCGCGCTGATATTTTTCTCCACCATGTCGCTGCCGCTGATGACAGTGTGCAGCGTACTGACCGCAATCAATGAAATAAACGTGCCTATCGTGGAGGCCACTAATATTTCTACCAACGTAAAGCCTGTTCTTTTCGCGTACATTTTAAGACTCTTGTCCCGTATCTGTTTCAGCATAAATGCTGATACCGTTAAGCATAGTATCTATCGAAATGCTGTAGGGACGGTTATGATCTGTCCAGTTTACAGTAACAGTTACATAATAAAGGTCATCGAGATTCTCGTACTGGATGGTGGCTTTCCATGAATAGAGCGGCTGAAAATCCTTTTTATCGAAGTCACCTTCGTACGACCCGAGATCGATGAACTCGTCTATTCCCACGTAATCGATCAGGCTGAGCTGCCTGTCAGCCAGTAAGAGCGCCGTTTCGTATTGCCTGTTCAATCTTGTGTTGGCCATAGCCTGCGAACAGACTGCCGTAATCGTCAGGACAGAGCCGCACAGGATTGTACTTGCCACAATCGTCTCTAACAGTGTGAAACCTTTATTTCTTTGTTTGAGTTTCATTTTTAAACTCTGAATCAATAATATTCGGCATCGATGTCAATAGTGTCAATTTTTACATCATTGACAGTACCTGGAAACAATTTTGACTTTCCCGTTATTTCGTTGACACTGAGAGAATAATCACTTTTCTCGTCACCGATTTGAACTATAGCGGCTTGTGATGTGCCGTCCGGCGCGAATGATATCGAAAACATATTCTTTTCTTCACTGCCTGTGTTATAACTGTTTGAAATAATTCGCACGTCCTTGATTGTTATTCCCTTATCAAGAACGACAGGTGAGCAAAAAGAATCGTCTAAGACAACTTCTTCCGCATTCTGGTTCTCCTCGTCAACAACTGTAGTAGCAAGAAAGAATTCATTATTTGTTCTATCTAAATATAACTTATATACCCTTTGCTGCTCGACAGCAGACATGCGGGCATATTGGGCCATAATAAGAAGATCGTTCGCCGCTTTCTGCACCTCAAGTCTCTGGTTTGCTCCAGTAAATACACCGGCACTGATACCAGTCAGGATTGTCATAATGACAATGACTACCAGAAGCTCTATCAGCGTAAAGCCTCTGCGTGTGTTATCAACTTGTGTATTTCGACTTTTCATTTGCTAAGATCTTCGGCCTGTTAACTTTTTAAGGTTCATTCGTTGTCAAAAACAGCGAACGAACCGGGAACTCAAATTATTCGTTCGTAATATCCGCGTTGTCGTCCGTGCCGCCCTGCACTCCGTCGTCGCCATAGCTGATCAGGAGAGGACCTCCGTCAATACGTCCGCCGGGAATATAGTCAAAAGGCCTGTCCCACGGATCATATAATTGCTTTTCCTGAAGATAAGGTCCCGTCCAGCCCGGGATTCCCGGATCGTTCAGCAGTTCGTCAAGTGTAACAGGATATTCTCCCGTATTAAGCAGAAAAGTTTCAATTGCAGATTCCACAACTGCCATCTTAGCCGGGCAGGAGTCTACCTTGGCTTTCGTTATCTGGCTGAAGAACTTCGGTGCGACGATGCCCGCGAGCATGGACAGGATAACGATTACGACCAGCAGTTCGACAAGTGTAAAACCTCTTCTTTGTGTTTCTTTTTTCCGCCTCATTTTATTTCCTTTCTAACTAAGCTTTTTATATTTGTCCCTTTACTCATGGTTTAATCCACAAATCAAGAGCTTAATATTGCTAACCCATTCCCCCGGCCAACTGCATTGTCACGATGGGAAGCAGTGTCGCGACTATGATAAATCCGATGACTACCGCCAGAACAAGAATCAGCAATGCCGGGAAAATTGCCATAAATTTGTTTAACGCCGAATCAGCTTCAGTATCGAATGTCTCTGCGGCGTTCAAGAGCATTTCATCAAGTTTTCCTGTTTCTTCACCGATAGCTGTAATTTGCACTAATAGCGGCGGGAAATATCCTGAAACTCCGAGCGGCTCAGCCAGTGACTCGCCGCGTTTGACTTTTTCCGCTACAACATCGATTTCCCTGCCTAAGAGTTCGTTGCCCAGCGTGTCGCGAACGACAGCCAGTGCTTCAAGGATTATGACGCCTCCTTTTGTCAGAGCACCGAGTGTTCTCGCAAATCTGCCAACCGCTATCGTCCGCAATACAGAGCCCAGTATAGGTATTTTCAGCTTGAAGCTGTCCCACTGGAGCCTGCCTTTGGTTTTACTCCATCTTTTGAAATACAGGACTGCGCCTATAATAACAACGATAACAGCCCAGCCCTGCGGCGTCGTAAACGCCGTTTTCATGAAATGGCTCGCGACCAGAAGAATTCGTGTCGGCAGCGGAAGCGCTGCGCCTGTGCTTTGTATGGTACTTAATATATTAGGCAAAATCCATGTTATGATAATAGTAACAGCTATCATTCCAATAACGAGCACGAATATAGGATATGCAGAGGCATTTTTCATGTTTGTCTTTACTCTGTCATCCCTTTGCAGAATGCCTGCGAGTTGGGCGGTGGTTTGCTCGAGAATTCCACCTGTTTCGCCGACTCTTATCATTGAGACGTAGAGCGGGCTGAACACCTTCGGGTGCTTTTCCATCGCGTCGGAAAGCGCCTGGCCGGAACTGACCTGGTTGATCAGGTCCTCAAGCATTTCTTTCATACCGATTTTGGTTTGTTGCTGATGAATTAATTCGAGTCCGTTGAGCAGGGGGAGTCCCGCTCTCAGTGCAGTGCTCAATTGGGTGGTCATAGCCAGGATGTCTTTGGTGCTTACCCTTCGAGAGCCGAATTTGAGCTGACTCAAGTCGATAGCAGGTATTATGCTTTCCTTGTCACTTGCAGCCTTGGCGCCTTCGGAAAGCTCCGTGACAAAATGACCCTGGTTGGTCAGGATTGCAACCGCACTCTTGCGATCGGCCGCTTCTAATGTGCCGTTAATATGTTCGCCGCTTCGATCAACTGCTTTGTAGGAAAATTTGCTCACTTTTGAATTCTTTCACAAATCTGTTTAATTTTCAAAATTATCAATCCGCGTCAATACTCTTGGCTACCCTGAGTACTTCCTCGACTGTCGTTATACCTTTTGCGACCATTTTCATTCCGCTTTCCAGCATGCTGACGTGATCATCTGCTCCCGCTTTGCCAATCTGGTCTGCCGAAGCTTTTTGAGTGATTAAATCGCGAATTCTGCTGGTAACTCTCAATAGCTCAAAAATTCCTTTTCGCCCGGAGTAGCCGGTCTTATTGCAGTCGTTGCAGCCTTTACCGTGATAGAACTTCATGCCGCGATCCTTGATATCGAGCATTTGAAGCATACTGTCATCAGGCTGGTATTCCTCTTTGCATTTCGGGCAAATTTTACGAACAAGCCGCTGGGCCAAAACGCCTTCGAGCGAGCTTGACAGAAGGAACGGCTCGACGCCCATATCAATCAGTCTTGTTACGGCGCCGGGCGCATCGTTTGTATGGACTGTCGAGAAGACAAGGTGGCCTGTAAGAGCGGCACGAATCGCTATGCCGGCTGTTTCGCCATCGCGGATTTCTCCGACCATCACAATATCAGGGTCATGACGAAGGATGTGTCGAAGCCCCGTGGCGAAGGTCAGTCCTCTTTTCGGGTTCACAGGCATCTGGTTAATACCATCGAGCTGATATTCGACAGGGTCCTCGATGGTTATCATCTTCACAGTCGGTGAGTAAATTCTCTGCAACGCCGCATAAAGAGTAGTCGTTTTCCCGCAGCCGGTAGGTCCTGTAACAAGCACGATTCCATGATTTTTCTTCAATAACAAGCCAAAACCTTCAAGAGATATCGGGTCCATGCCCAGCTCTTCGAGCTCCAGCAACGAAGCTGTTTTGTCCAGAAGCCTCATAACGATTGATTCGCCGTACACAGTTGGAACTGTAGAGACACGAATGTCAACTCTTCCTTTCCTGCCGGAGAATTCGATATGGCCATCCTGGGGCACAAAGCGTTCTGCGATGTTCATGTCCGCCATAATTTTGATACGTGAAGTGATTGCGGCACGAAGCCTCTTTGACGAAGGAGAGCGTTCCTGGAGCAGGCCGTCAATTCTGTATTTAATCTTGACCTCGTGCTCGAACGGTTCGATATGAATATCACTGGCTTTGGCGTCTATTGCTTCAAGGATAATAAGGTTTACCAGGTTAATTAAGGAAGGCTCTCTTGCCATTTCCTGGAGCTTAGCGGCGGAAAACTCGCCGTTGGCAATATCTTCAGCTTCAGCGTGGGCTTCTTCGGGAGTAAGATTGTCGATCATTCGTGCGACATTGCTGCCGTAAAATTTGAGTATCGCATTTTCGAGCTCTTTTGGGTCAGCAAAATACCTTCGTATAGGATATCCTGTGACAAATCTCAAGTCTTCAAGCACCTGCGGCTGGAACGGGTCAGTCATCGCTACCGCCAAAACTTCGCCGTCGCCGTTGCCTGTGTCTTCCATTAGTGATCGTGCCTCGAGTTTTAACGGAAGAACGTTGTATTTACTCACTAATTCCGCCGGTACAAGAGTGACAATATCACTTCCTACAGCTACATCCAGAAGACTGACTTTTTCGATGCCTACCTGAAGCGCAAGTGCTTCGTTTAACTGGGCCTGCGTTACGTAGCCAAAATCTATCAGAATCTCTCCCAAACGCTGGTGCTCGGCGCCCTTTTCCGCTTGTTCCGCCAGAGCGATTTCAAGATTTGATTCTTCCAAATAAGACTTTTCGCAAAGTAACTCGCCTATTCTTTTCTTTCGTCGCAATGTCATTTCTTATCTGTTTGCCTCAAAAAGTTTGTTCTATTAAGCCTTAACTCCTTGTATAATAGAGACTTATATCTACTATACGCCACGTCAACTTGTCAAAATATCCTGCTCCTTGCGGAGCTTTTATGCCCACGACTGTACTTTACAGACGCTTGAGAGGCCGATTTTGTTACAAAAAAATACTACGATTTGCATTAAGCATTAAGCATTTGATAGTTGTCACTCTATATTTCCCAGCTTAACACTGCTGATTTATGATGCTCCAGAACTATTTAATATTGTTTGTTTAATGTTTTATTATATTCCATAACTGCTTTATATACAAGAAGATAAGTATAATAAGCAGGAGAAAATCCTCAAAAGAACAGAGGCACAAAAAAGCAAAAAAATGCAGATTATTTAATGGCGTCGAAGCCAGACAATTTTATTTATTTGCATTTTTTTATATTTATTTTCGGACAAAACCCTCAATTTTGAACAGTTTTTTCGAAAAAGAAAAATCCTCGTTGTTCAAGCCGGGTAAAACGTGAATGTATTGCGAAAAGTATATTTTTCAGCATTTTTTGCAGTCATATCATGTTTTTTTATGCGCTTTTTGTCAATTTCCTGATATATCAGTTATTAATTGCTGAACGAATAGACTTATTTTCCCAAGGAGAGCAAAACATGAAGGAAATATCGAGCGATATTGGCCCGAAGGAAGGGGTACATGAATCAGCCGGAAGGGCGATAATCACGTTCTCCCGCGGCTGGCAGACACTTGTTGCCACGCGAAGTCTGGGTCGTCACGGCGTAGAAGTTATCACAGGTGATGAATATGCGATGACGGCAGCTGCATTTTCTCGTTACAGCATAGCGGATTTTCGCTATCCCAATCCTACCAGAGAGCCTGAGGAATTTCTGGACGTCATCGAGAAGGTTGTAAAGCAATATAAACCTGAAAATGAGGAAGCGCCGTATGTATTAATGCCAATTCACAAGGAAACATACCTGATTTCGCGTCACAGGGAACGTTTTGAGCCTTACATAAGCGTTCCCGTTCCTAAAATCGAGCATATCGAGAAGGTTCATAACAAAGGAACTCTTGCTGCTTATGCTATGGAAACGGGATTGCCTGTTCCGAAAACCTGGATCCCGAAGAATATGGTTGATTTCGAGTCCATTGTCCCGGAAGTGGAATTGCCTGCTTTTGTGAAGCTGCGTGAAGCCGCGTCAGGCGTAGGCATCAAGAAGGTAAAGACACAAAATGAACTTGAGACGACCTTCAGGCAATTCGTGGAGCAATTTAAGCTGAAAGAAAAAGATTTTCCAATTATACAAAAGGCGGTTCCGGGCAAGGACTATTGCGTTACTACACTCTTCAACCAGGGTAAAATGATAGCTTCCATGACTTATCGCGGCCTGCGTGCTTTCCCTGCTGAGCGAGGTGCTACAGTCATGCGTGAAACTGTAGAAGCGCCTCAAATGGAAAAAATCGCTAGTAAATCCGCGCTTTTTCGGAGGTCTTATCCAGTCTGTCGAGTCGGGATGGGACTATCCATGGCTTCTGTTCCAGCTTGCGTCTAAGGGATTCATTGACCAGGAAATCCAGAGTATAAAGGGAATCAGAACGGAAACGCCGATACTTGCATTTCTGGCGACTTTGCAGGAAATCGCAGATGACGAAAGCAATATGAAAGCATTGAGAAGTTCGTGGGAGCAGGCAAAGAACGAATTCCAAACAGGCTCAAAACGCAAAAGCATTCTCGGGCTGTTCCATGGAGTAAAGGACTACTTCGATATGAAAACCAGATTAAATAAGGCGAGACAGCTTATCGAGGAGCATAAAAGCAATATCTATGACGTTCTTTCACGCGATGACCCGTTAGCGGCACTTGGTGTTTTATATCCTTTGGCAGTTTTTCTGCGTCACGGCAAAGTGAATCTTGGTCTCATAACAGGAGAAGGTCTTTCCGGAGAAGATGATGAATGAAACGCAAGTAAAGAAAAAAGATTCGACAAAACCAGCCAGAAAAAATAAACGCAAGACACGTCTCCTCCGCTGGATAGGGATACCACTTGCAGTCATTGTCACTCTCTATGTAATGGTGCGTTTTGTATATCCCTTGTGGCTGCAATACAGTCTTCCTGAAGATTCGCCGCGAATTGCATTTTCGCTTGATAATTCGATTATAGGGATGATTGGAATTACAGATGTCACTTATCAGCGAGTTATCGCTGCCGCAGGGGGACGCCTGATAAAACTGCGGCCCGATGCAGTTGAAGCTTCCGAGATAACTGTCGAAAAATTAGAAGAAATGCTCGAAGAAGAAAAATTCGATGCCGTCCTGCTTGCGGGCGGGGGTGACATTGATCCCGATATATATGGAGGCGAACCTGGGGACACAATGCTCCTTCATCGTTTGCGTGACGAATTCGAGATGGCGCTGTTTAGTGCCGCCAGGGAGCTTAACCTTCCGATACTTGGCATTTGCAGGGGATGTCAGATTATCAATGTCGCGATGGGAGGTACAGTTCGAAATCTTCGCAGGGAGAAAGAATTTAAGAAGGCCCACTTTACGTTAAGAGGTCATCCTGTAGAAATTGTAAAAGACAGTCGTCTCGCAAAGATTTTCGGAGTAACTCAATTACCCCGGGCAATCAGCCTGCACGGCCAAGCTGTAGATAAATTAGGTACAGACGTAGAAGCAGTCGCTTTCGGGCCGAAAAATATCACCGAAGCGATTGAGGTAAATAAAGCAGATAAGGATGAGTGGATAATCGGCCTGCAATTTCATCCCGAATTGACGTTCGACAAAAAAGTCCAGCAAAGAATTTTCAGAGAATTTGTCGCAAAGGCGCGCAAAACACATCAAAGTCAGAAATAATCTCTAAATGACCTATCCTTACTGTCTTACCCGCGCAGGCGGATATCCATTAATGTATCGTTCCTGTGGATTCTCCCTAAGGGACGCCTAAGGTGCCGACCCTGCGCGGGAATGACAAGTCGTGTTTAAGTTATTTCAGGTTCAATAATTATCTAAATAATATTCAAAAAATCGGCCAGTTTGAGCAATAATCCTAATTGAACAAGTAACAGTTTGCTGGTATGCTGGTTAGCAATGTGATTATTTATTTTACGTGGAGCTAATTTTATATGGATTCAGAGCAGTTAGAAAAATATACATCGGCGATAACGCTCTCGGATATGGAAATATTTGTTTTCCCCGAGCTTATGTACAGTCTCGTTCTTGCAAATATTATGAGCCCGATTATCTGGAAATGGCGCGAGCTGGAGTCGTTCAAAAAGCTCGAAGGCAAGGGAAGCTATAAAAAACTGATGCGCCTGAAGCAATTCATAATGGATGAGTTCGATTTTAATCTCGACCTCGAAACATGGGGTCTTACGAACCAGCAGAGGGAAATAGGACGTTTTGAGAAATTCATCAGCCCGGAGGAGATTGCACGAAGCAACGCTTTGTTCGGTTACGAAGGTGACAAATATTATTTCGATGTGGACATAAGAAAACATTTCGGCCTGGACAAGTACACCAGCAACATTATTCCGTACTGGAAGACTGAAACAATCGAAGCGATGAACGCGTTTTCTTTAAAGGAAGGTTATGACAAAGCGGCCGGCGAATGTGTATCTCTCGCGGCTCTTTATGCGGCTGCCGCGTTTATTGTTTGCGAGATTCCGCTGGAAGATATTTACATGATACTTACGCCTTTGCATTCGCAGAACTATATCGATTTGCAGGATGGTGTCTTGACGAATAACCGAAGGCTCGTTACGAAAGCCATGTGGTTCAATGGAACTGCAATTTCCGATAAAGCGCAGCGCGCCCTGAGGAACGAAAATGTCACGATCATAGCTCACAACACAGGTTTCGTGCATTGCCTTTATGAAGATGCAACGATAGACAGTCAGGTTTATAGCAAATTCAGGGAAAAATTGAATTCGTATCTTACAACAGATTTGAACCTTCTCATGTTTGCGAATTTCCTGCGTTCCAACCAGGATTACCAGAAGTATTTCCAAATATGCAAAGACTGTCACGGTCAGCCTGAATTCATCGAAGCGGAAATCGTTTTCCATTATGAGCACGGAAGTAATTATCGAATAGGAGACCAGACATTTGACAGGTTGCTTGCAGAAATATCGGAAGAGGATTTTGTCAGGTATGAACTTCCGGGAAGAATCAGGTGTGATGACCTGAACAGGTTTCTCGAAAAGAAAAAGCCCGACCTTGAAAAAAGTGACGACAGGGCACTTTTCGAGAAAGTTGTCGAGAAGGTTATTCCCGAGCCGAAGAAGTTCGTGAACAAGCTCGCTGATTTTGTACACATAAAAGCAAAACTGCCGGGAGCTGAAAAAAATTATGTTGCTTCGGAACCGATAAAGATTAGTCCGAGTCAGAGCAGGGAAGAGATAATCGATTACCTCCAAAAGATAAGGCAAAGCAATACGACGGCAGACCTCGCATTTTACTCATATCGTGACATGAAAACATGTGACTGGCTGCCTTTCCTGAAAGCCGCTGTCGAGCGCAATCCCGTCTCGATTGAAATGACTCAACAGATGTCGGTCGAGCAGGTTTATGAATGGCTTAAGCAGATCGAAAATGATTCAATTTACGACAGTGAGCGTCTCGCCCAGCCTGACGAAGTAGCGAACTACAAAACCGGCGATGGTCTAGAAAAAGCATTTTTATTTGCGAACGTTATTCGTAAAAAAGATACGCAGCAGGATATGGAAATTGTTGTAGATTGTAATGAGGTTATACTTAGAGCCAATAACGAATACAAATTTATTTCGGACAAAAACCTGAAAAAAACTGTTACAATTTCAGCAAAAGCCGGTTGTGAAATTAATAATTAACTCAAACTGACCGATTTTTTGAGTAATATTGATATAGCTATCGAATTTGTAATAACTTAACACGGTTTGTCATTCCTGCGAAGGCAGGGATCCATTTTTGCGATACCCATAATCTACCGAATTAATTCTGGCAGACCCGCCTGCGCGGGTATGACTGGTTGAATCGGGCAGTTTGAGTTCATCATTACGTCGCACCCCAATCAGCCAAATGTATCGGCCTTCCAACCCCAGTGTGTAGGAGAGAGCTCTTCGAATGTAAGGTATACACGATCACCTGTAATACCAAGTTCCTTTTGCAGCATTTGGCAAATCTCTACTGACAACTTTTTATTAACTTCCCTGCTCAAGCCGCCGATTGACTTAACCGAAACCGACGCTGCCGGAGCGTCCGTGCCGCTCATGGTCATGACAACGTTATCGCGCACACAGGTCATAACATAGTGCTCCGGCTTACCGATACACTCGGCCGCCAAACTCGAAATCTCTTTAGCAATTGTCTTTCGTTTTTCAGGATTAGATAAATCACACGATGTATCAAGTTGAATTAACGGCATCTTTTTCTCCTTTACTAATCAAAACATATATTTCACATTTTAGCCTTCACTGGACGTTTGTTAGGGACAGTTGCCGTTTTTTGTGTACTGTTCCTGTCCCTAATTTAGTTTCGCG
>JARRRJ010000040.1:0-8696 GCA_037380865.1 Sedimentisphaerales bacterium | reverse complement strand
GTTATCTCTGAAACTCTCGAATTTTGAGGTGGAAATATGAGCGAAATGCAGGCAGCCGTACTTGTCGATTTTAACCAGGTCGAATTGCAGGAAATCCCTATTCCAAGAGCAGAAAATTTTAATGAGGTCGTAATTCAAATCAAATCCTGCGGCTTTTGTGCTTCCGACTATAAGGCCATAAAGGGAATCAGGAAAAATGTAACGTTTCCAATTATTGTGGGTCACGAGCCAAGCGGGATCGTACACGAAACAGGTCCTGGAGTCGAGCATTTTAAGGTCGGCGATGAAGTCATTGTTCAGCCGCTCGGTCATTGCGGATTATGCAAAAATTGCAGAACGGGAAACACGCACTATTGTGAAAACGCTTTCGTAACGGGCGGCGACGGGCCCGAAGATGTATGGAACGGCGCGTTTGCGCAATATATGAAAACTAAGCAAGGCTCACTTTTCAGGAAGCCTTATGAAATATCCTTTGACGCGGCTGCTATCACTGAGCCTCTCGCGGGTGCATGGAAAGGAGTAATTAATTACAGCCAGATGCAACTTGGAGATGATGTAGTTGTCATTGGCGTCGGAGGAATCGGCCTTCTGTGCATGATGGTCGCCAAAGCGGCGGGAGCGGCAAGACTCATAGCCATCGATGTTAGCGATTATGCTTTGGAAAATGCTCGGAAGCTCGGCGCAACGCATACAATAAATCCAAATAAGCAGGACGCTAAAAAGAAAGTCTATGAAATAATTCCTGACGGTCCTGACGTGATAATAGAAGCGGCAGGCCCCATAGAAGCAGTGAAACTTATGAATTCTCTCAGGCGGCGGGGAACCAGGTGGAATGTTTTCGGTATCACAACCCACGAAAAGTTCGAGCTGGATGGAGGCTTGACACATTTCCTGGAAGGCAGAATGGACGCAAGCTTCGGAACAACAACTTTATCAATGACTAAGGCAATTCAGTTAATGGAAACGGGCCTGGTGAATCCGGAAAAAATCATATCTCATCGCTTCTCCCTGTCGCAAATCCATGATGCTATTGAAGTTATGGGCACTTCCGAACACAATAAGGTAGTCATCAATCCCTGAAAATAAAAATTTGCAAAAAACCACTTGCATACAGGATAGCGACAACTTTATACTATTGAATTATTCTAAATACATGTGCAGCATAAAGCTGCATTAAAGCAGAATTAAGTTTTGTCTGCTTTAGGGAATTCCCATGGATGGGCATTGCTGAATGCAAAGATCAGTTCAGCAACCCATATAGTATCGGTGAGTTACCGGCTAAATGTAGTTTGGCGTTGGTCTCCGGTACGTTTAGGTCAGGCAGGAATTTGCCTTTGAAATGCCTGCCTGATCGGAATCGTGAAGACCGGGCTAAGGTGAAAACAAATTTGGACACAACTTGTGACCGGAGAATGTTTAACCTGATGCCTTTTTTGTTTAAAATCATAGTTAAATAGAGCAGAATCTTTCAGGAGCGTTAATATGGCTGATGAAGAAAAGCAGCAGGAAGAAGTCACAGAAAATTCCGAACCGGCTTCAGAAGAAGTTACTGAAGAATCGAAGGAAGAATCTGAAGTAGAATCACAGACAGAAGAATCGGAAGAAACTCCTGAAAAGGAACCTGAGATTCCGAATATAGTTACAATCGAAGACGCGGGGCCCTGCAAAAAGAAAGTAATTATCGAAATACCTCGTGAGAAAATCGAAAAAGCCGCCGACTCCCAGTTCGAAGAGCTGCGCAGAGACGCGATTGTACCTGGTTTCAGAAAGGGACGAGCTCCGCGACGTCTTCTTGAGAAAAGATTCGGCAAGGAAGCAAATGATGCGATTAAAGCGAAGTTACTGGCTGATGCAAGCCAGTCCGCTCTTGTGGACAATGAATTGAAAACGCTCGGGGAACCTGATATCAACGTCGACGAAATAGAGCTGCCTGACGAAGGACCGATGAAGTTTGACTTTGTCGTGGAGGTCAGACCGGAATTCGAGCTTCCTGAACTGGAAGGTATCCCGATAACAAAGAAAAACCTTGAGGTTACAGATGAGCAAATTGACGGGGAAATCGAGCAGATTCAGCGATGGTCAGGTATCTGGACGCCGCGAAAGAATGAGCCTGCTCAGTCCGAAGACCAGGTAATCGCAGACGCAAAGCTCAAGGTCGAGGATGTCGAGGAAGAGGAAAAACTGGACAATATTGAGATTTATGTGCGGAAAAATGGATTTGTCGGCCAAATTCCCGTCGAAAACCTCGATGAGATTCTTACGGGAGTCAAAGCGACAGAGACCCGGACAACGACAGTTGAAGTGCCCAAGACTTACTACAAAGAAGAGTACAGAGGCAAGAAAGTCGATATTGAGATTGAGGTGAAAGACATTAAATGGCTCAAGCCGGCTGAACTGGATGAGAACTTCTTACAGAGATTCAATGTCAAAAATGAAGACGAATTGCGTGAGCAAATTCATGACAGGCTGCAAAGAAGGCTCGAATCTCAGGTACGAAGCGAGATGGGCGACCAGATATACCAGTATTTGCAGGACAACACAGATTTCGATCTGCCGCTCGATGTCATCGCTCAGCAGGCTGATTCGGTACTTCGCAGGCAATACATCAACCTGATGATGAAAGGTCTGACACGCGAGCAAATTAACGAACAGATGGAACAACTTCAAGCGGGAAGCGAAGAGCAGGCCAAGAAACAGGTCAAGACCTTCTTCATCATGGACAAAGTAGCCGAAAAACTCGACATAAGTGTCAGTGAGCCTGAGATTAATGGCTATATCGCTCAAATTGCAATGGAGCGAAACCAGCGGCCTGAAAGAATGAGAGAGCAAATGGAACATGAAGGAACCCTCTCACAGCTGGAACTGGAGGTACGCCAGGAAAAATGTATTGAAAAATTGCTCGAATCCGCGAAAATAACAGAGAAGAAAGAACAAAAAACAAAGCCAAAAGCTGAAAAGACCAGCAAAAAGAAAGCTGCTCCGAAAAGGAAGCCTAAAAAGAAAAAACAAGAGCAGGAAGAAGAAGCACAGGAGTCAGAATAGTTCTGATAATTGAAACTGATCCGAGTTTGAAAAGGAAACAATAAATGTTTAACAAGCACATAGCAAATAGTATGGACATCTTCAATCAGTACGGTGGCGGCGGCAGCCCGTACCAGCGTTATCGCCAGATGAGCCTGGACGATATGCTTCTGGAGAACCGAATCGTCTTCCTGATAGGCGAGATTTCATACGGCCGAGCCGCAGAAGTAATTATGAAAATGCTCTATCTCGATAATCTCAAGCGAAACAGCGAAATCAGCTTATATATAAATTCACCCGGCGGAAGCGTGGATGATACTATGGCGATTTACGATACGATTCGCTTCGTTCGCTCGCCTGTAGCTACATATTGCATAGGGCGAGCACAGTCCGGCGGTGCCATAATCCTCGCAGCCGGGACCAAAGGCAAGCGATTCGCGCTGCCGCACGCAAAAATTATGCTTCATCAGCCCTGGGGCGGCGTGACCGGCCAGGCCGCTGATATAAAAATACAGGCTGAGGAAATCCTCAAGGCAAAAAGCATGATAAACGGAATTCTTGCTGAGCATACTGGTCAGCCTGTCGAAAAAATTGCGGCAGAAACCGAGAGAGACAGGTACATGAGCGCTAACGAAGCACTCGCATACGGCCTGATCGATGAAGTGCTGCATGAAGAAGAGAAGAAAGAGGACAAGAAAGAAGAAAAGAAAGAATAATTTCGTGATGAGTATTGCGTGAGGCCTCTCTCGAGAAAACACGCGATACACAATACGATATACCCAATATGAGGATGAACTATGAGTGTTAATCAGCATTTAGTACCGATTGTAATCGAAAAGAGCGGCCGAACAGAGAGAGCTTACGACATATATTCCAGGCTCCTCAAAGACAGAATAGTCTTTCTTGGTGGACCGATTGACGATGAAACTGCAAATCTGATAGTCGCACAAATGCTTTTTCTGAGCAACGAAGACAGCAAGAGCGACATTCATTTCTATATTAATTCGCCGGGAGGCGCTATCACGGCAGGTCTGGCGATATATGATACGATGCAGTTCCTGCGCTGCGATGTGGCAACATATTGTGTGGGCCAGGCCGCAAGTATGGCTGCAGTCCTGCTCGCGGGCGGAAGTGAAAATAAGAGATTCATGTTAGCTAACAGCAAAGTGCTTCTGCATCAGCCGCTATTGTCGGGTCAACTGATAGGACCCGCAACAGACCTGGACATAGAAGCTAAGGAAATTATCCGCCTGAGAGGACGTCTGTACGAGATTTTCTCAAAACATACAGGTCAGTCCGCTGAGAAAATCGAGAAAGACTGTGACAGAAACCTCTGGCTCGACGCTTCCGAAACAATCGAGTACGGCCTGGCCGACAGGATTCTCCAGAAAGCACCCGAAATCGTCAGGGAACATACAAGTGAAGAAGAGCAGGAATAGAGAGCACCTAAAGCAAAAGAGCAGAAGAACACAAGAGCATGAGTCTTATGCGCTTGTGCAATTGTGCTCTTGTGCGATTCTGTCTTGCGCTGTTTTAGTCTTTTCCGGCTGCAATTCCGGCCAAAGAATAGCAGCACTCCAGACGAAAATAAAAAATCTGACATCGGAAAATGACGAATTAAATGCCCAGCTCGATCAGTTAGACACAGACAACAAGGAACTTGAAAAGCGAATTGTCGTTTTGCAGGATCTTCCTGACGATGTGAAGGGAATAAATCTGTATGACCTCGTTGACGTCAAGATACAGAATTATTCGGATCTGTTCGACGAAAATGACGACGGCAGGCTTGACACTCTGATTGTGCGTGTCCAGCCGATCGATAGTTACGGAGATATTATCAAGGCCGCTGGAAACGTTGACGTCGAGCTTTGGAACCTGAATAAACCCGAAAACCAGGCTTTGATCGGAAAGTGGCACGTCGGAGTAAAAGAGTTGAAAGAAGACTGGGTTTCTGCGTGGGGAATTACCAATTATAGGCTGAGTTTCGATATTACCGACAAAATTGCGAAATTTGACGAGCCTTTAACTATAAAAATGAATTTCACTGGCTACTTATCAGGCAGAGTATTCCAGGCCCAAAAAGTCATCGAGCCGTGAGCCGCTAACCTGCATTCCCCTGTTTTTATCGCCTTTTAAAACATTTTTGCAATGAATTCTCTCCTTGTGCGTCTATAATACTTTAGAGTGTCCGGCCGCATTAGGCTGATTGAAGCAAATTGTTAAACGGGAACCAGTATGACTCCGGAACAAGTTATTCTATTGATGGAGGCTTCCGCCAGGCAATATAACTGTATGGAAGCGAGGATCAACGCTTCCGATTACATGCTGGAAAAAGAGACTTCCGAACAAATAGTTCAGGGGGTCTACGAAATCGTGACCAGATGGTCAAAAGACAAAGAATACTGGAAAATCTCAAGAACTGTATATCCAACCGCAGCTCGACCAAATACGCGAGAGGAAGTCGTGACATATTCGTTTACTCCTCAGCAGACAAGACAGCTTAACGAGGAACCGGGCAAAATTCCCCGTGGACTCGTACGTTTCGGAGGAAAGCGCGACGTAGATCAGTCTTTCTATACTATCCATCTTGCACTCTGGGAACATTGTGACATTCTCTGGAAAAAGCTCCATGATCAGCGCGATATGAGCCTGAAATATGATAGACTCTGCAACTTATACGAGTTTAAGATTCGAATGGAAGATTCCTCGGATTCGGCTTTCATGTTTTACGTGGACCCGACGAAGAAGTTTATCCCCGTAAAGAAAGACTATTTTGCCCAAAATACTCTCTGGAAACATATCGAGTGCAGTCAATTTCAAAAAATCAATGATGTGTGGATTCCCTATAGCTACTCTTGTACGGACCTGAAACAGAATCAGGTGGAATATTATGAGGTAGAGCAAGTTTCTGTGAATGTTCCGATAGAAGACAGATTCTTCGACTTTGATTTTCCCAAAGGAACACTAATAATTGATGAAATAGCCAATATTAAAAACAAATTCAGAGCAATATAATAAGAGATGCGCTGTTAAAAAAGCAATCAGTAGCCATGGTTTAATAGAGGTAAAAAAATGAGGACTCGAGTTAAGTATTTTCTTTTTTGTTTAGTCATGCTTGTTCTTTCCGGCGTTGTACTCTCGTACGGAACATCATCTGGACCTGAAACGCAAAAGCAGATATCCGACAGTAACTCCGGCAATGAGGAAATTGTCAAGCTTTACCAGGAACTCATCGCATTGCGACAGCAGGCGGTCGAACAAGACAAATTTCTTATTGAATTAGGCCAGGGAAGCCTTTTGGAACTTGCAGAAGCTGAAACAAAAGCGACTGAAGCACGCATCGAACTGGCACAATTCCAGGGCAACAAGGAAGTTGTCATCAAAGAGCTTGAGAATCTGGTTCAAAGAATTACTGAGATAAAAGATTCGCTGAAAAGAGACACGGATATGGGAGCGAGACCTCAATCATGGATCTATCAGGTTGACCCGATTTTGCTTGAGACAAAGATTCACCTGGCAAAAATAAAGCTGGAACAAGACTGAAATTGAGCCGCACTTACTCTGCTAAATCGATTTCCAAAGCTTAAGCAGCCTTCCTGGTGGCAGCTGTACTGCTTGCTGCTATGGTACAATTTTTCCAATTATCATGCTTTCGTCGTCAAGAATGCCCTTTTTTTGTCTATTTTGCATATTTTTTTCATCCACAGAGGTTAAAACCATTTGATTTTGACCAGGAAATCAGTTAATATAAGACTTTGCTATATTGCCCATATTTACTAATTTACCTTTATCAATATTGTTGAAGGAGGAAAGAAATGTGCCGGGTGAGCAAATTGTCGAGATATTATACACGGTCAAAATTGTCTTGTTTGATAATATTTTCCTTATTCTTGCTGAGTCAGCCTGTACTGGCAAAATACAGTGGAGGAGGTGGAACTGCAACTGATCCTTACCGAATCAGGACTGTAAGCGATTGGCAGAGCCTGATGAATGCACCCTCTGACTGGAACAAATACTTCGTCCAGACGGCTGATATTGACCTGGAAAGCATTGCTCTAACACCAGTTGGTGCACCCTTCCCACAAGCGTTATTCTTCGGTGTTTATGACGGCAGCGGATATAAAATATCTAATGCAAACATGAACACGCCAAACAGTGATAACATCGGGCTGTTTGGAAACCTTGGTCTCAACGGTCAAATCCGCAATTTGGGTGTAGTTGATGCAACAATCAATGGACGAAGCAACACAGGCGCACTGGTGGGATACAACTGGGGCGGCAACGTAGTTAATTGCTATTCCACAGGATCTGTCAGTGGAAACTCATCCGCCGGAGGATTGGTGGGCGAGAGCTTTGAGGGAACAATAGCACAGAGCTACAGCGCATGCGTAGTCAATTGTGACCTCAATGCAGGGGGATTGACAGGATATAACAACGCGGGTACGATAACCCAGTGCTCCAGCACAGGAACAGTAAACGGGAGTATATCTACCGGCGGATTAGTGGGAGAAAACACATCAGGCATTGTGACACAATGCTATAGTACAGGACAAGTCAGCGGCGATTACAACACAGGAGGCTTAGCTGGTTACAACAACGGCAATATCGCCCAGTGTCACAGTACAAGCATAGTTATAGGTGGCGACTACGTGGGCACGTTAATTGGATACAACCAGGATGGTAATGTCACACAATGCTATAGCGCAGGTTCAGCCAGTGGGAATTTCGATGTAGGCGATCTTGTGGGATACAATAATCTCGGTACTATAGCAAAAAGTTACGGAACAGGGACAGTTAGCGGAAGCTTATCTGTCGGAGGCCTCGTAGGTGAAAACTCAGCCGGCATTGTAAGACAATGCTACAGTACAGGATATGTAAGCGGCTCTTCAAATGTAGGTGGACTTGTAGGAAACAACAAAAAAGCGGTGACACTAAGTTACAGTACCAGCACAACTTCCGGTGACGACAATGTAGGCGGGCTGGCCGGTTTGAATAGCGGCGATGTTAACGACTGTTACAGCACAGGTACAGTAAGCGGCAGCCAGGTTTGCGCCGGCGGGCTGATAGGAGAAAACGGTGGTAATACAATACGCTGCTACAGCGCTGGCGCAGTCAGCGGTAAATTTGATATTGGCGGACTTGTGGGCTGTGGTTTAGGCAATGTTCTAAACAGTATATGGGACATGGAAACTTCCGGCCTGTCCGGCAGTTCGGGAGGCGCAGGCTTGACTACAAACCAGATGATGGATCCGAGTATGCTTAGCCTGAACGGATTTGCTAATGATCCCAACTGGATTATTGATGCAGGTCTCGATTATCCCAGACTGGCATGGCAAGGTACGCCTGGAGAGTTTGTTCCCGAACCCGACACCAGCTGGCTCGAGGGAGCAGGAACGAGCGAATCGCCCTACCGGATTGACAGTGCAGAGCAACTCATTCTTACAGGCAAAGCAAGCATTTTGTGGGACAATGATTTTGTTCTCAGTAACGATATTAATCTCGATCCGAATTTCGTCGACACAAATTTCATCTATGCAAACTTCGCTGATCCTAATCTTTCAAATGGACTGGTTTTCGGTCAAGCGATTATTCCGGCTTTTCGAGGTGTTTTCGACGGAAACGACCATACTATTTCGAACTTGATTATCGAAGGCGGCTCTTTCCTGGGAGTGTTC
>JARRRJ010000039.1:12681-17128 GCA_037380865.1 Sedimentisphaerales bacterium | reverse complement strand
GATAATTCCATGCAAGGGTCTTGATTCTACCTTTCATGAAAATATATATTCTTTCTTTCACCAGGATTACGAGAATTACCTGTTATGGTTTGTCGTAGAAGACGAATCTGACCCGGCGTACAAAGAACTCTGCCTTCTCAAAGAGCAATTGAGCGTTGAATCGAAGGCACTTGAAGTGCAGGTTTTTGTCGCGGGCCAAAGTCACTCGTGCAGTCAGAAAATTCATAATCTCCTGTATTGTTATAATAAAATCGGTGACGATATAGATGTTCTCGCGTTCGCAGATTCCGACATCTGTGTACATAAGGACTGGCTAAGTCACCTTGTTTATCCTCTGCATAAATCTACGAACGGCGCATCTACAGGCTATCGCTGGTTTGTTCCTGAAAAGAACAATTTTTCCAGCCTGGCGCTTTCAGCGATAAACGCCAAAGTTGCCCAACTGCTCGGCAATACAATTTTCAACCAGGCATGGGGAGGCTCAATGGCAATTCGCACGGACGTCTTTCGCAAAGTAGGACTCGACAAGCTGTGGCCCAAAGTATTAAGCGATGACTTGTCACTAAGCGTTGCAGTAAAAAAAGAAGGCCTGAAAGTCGCTTACGTTCCCGCTTGTCTCGTAGCTTCATACGAATCCACTACCTGGCAGAAGCTGTTCGAATTTGCTCGAAGACAATTTTTAATTACGCGAGTATATGCCTTTAGAACATGGCTGTTCGGTTTGTTCAGCTCCATTTATTGTCAGTTTATAGCGTATCGAGCGCCAGCAGACCTGGCGTCCGAAAGCTGAAGACACGATAAAGAACATTAGAAGAAGTGACCACAATCGCATGCGAGCTGCATGTGCCGCAGACATTCTTCTCTCATGGCTATGGTCACTTCTTCTAATGTTCTTTATCGTGTCTTCAGCTTTCGGACGCCAGGTCTGCTGGCGCTCGATACGCTATAAACTGACAAGCGCAACAGAAACGCAGGTCGTTGGCAGCGAGTAGAGCTTCCCCGAATCGGTTATAAAACCAAAGCAATGAGTATCGCCATACAAATGTAAATATATGTTTTACTCAATGCAGTAGATGGATTTGTGTCCTTTCAGGATAATCTGATTACCGACCAATACCGGCGAAGCGTCGAACTGGTCGTCGAGCTTGTTTGTTGCGAGAACTTCGTAAGTGTCGGCATTTTGCGTTGTAGCAGGACAGGACAGCATTGTTATTAAAGAGAGTGTATATTTTATTTCCGTAGAGCAAAGGTGACGGCACATAAGGAGTGGTTCTACCACTTACCTGCCATTTAATTGCATCTGTCCCTTCGAGGTTTCCTGAGTGACCCAGCTCGATAGCCATGAGCTTGTTGCCGCCGTAGCCGCTCGTGCAAAATACCATTCCCAGGCCGGCAACAGGAGACGGGATTACGTTTCGCGTCAGGCCGCCGCACTCCCAGAGAATATCGCCTGTTGCAACATCGTAGCTTCGAATGAGTTTTGTGGCATCGGTTACAACCTGAAACTTTCCATCATATTCCACAGGAAGAGGTGTCGCCCATGAAGTAACTTCGTCCCTGTCTTTTTGCCAGATTATGTCGCCTGTGTCTTTATTGAGAGCGTAAATCTTAGACTGATCTTCCTGGTCCATCTGAACGATTATCGCATTGCCGGCCAGTGCAACAGAGCTACCTTCGCCAAATCCTCTGGCCATTCTCATTTTACCCAGGTCTTTGTCCCATATTTTATTTCCGTCCATATCATAGCAATACACGCCGCGAGAACCGAAACCTGCCCAGATATGATTACCGTCTGTTACTGCTGAGCTGGACGCAAAACTTCCTGTTTGCTGGTGTCCTTCATGAGGAGCAGTCTGTATTGGAGTTTTTTGCCACAGTGTCTTGCCTGTTTCTCTGTCCAGACAGACTACATCGAACTTGTACTCATTGATAGATCCGCTTCCTTTTGTATCTGTTTCAATTGCGGCCAGGAAAATAACCTTGTTTTCCCATACGATGGGAGTCGATAATCCCTCTCCGGGAACCGGGACTTTCCACTTGATATTTTCCGTCTCGCTCCATGTGACAGGCGGATTTGCAGTTTTGGAAGCACCTGTATTATCAGGGCCTCGCCAGTTGGGCCAGTAATCCTGTCCCGAAGCCGCATAGGTATTGCTTGAAATAAATAGAACTACTGAAACTGTACTGATGAACAACGCTGACAACTTCTTCATAATCCTTTTCTCCTGTTATTATTTTGTTAAAATTTCCGCGCTGCAGATTCTATAAGCGCACAGTATCTTTTTCTCTAAAAAGTCATTTTTGGGGGATAAAAAGTCAATTCATCAATTTAGTCACAGGTGGCAGAAGAGGAAAATACCTGACATCCTGCAATTTGAGAGCGTAAGAGTAGAAAACTTCCAAAACCAGCAACAAAACGAAATATGTGTATATCTGAGCTAAAAACAACATTCTTTACTCCTTTACAGATTCTTCTATTTTGGCATTAGTACGTGCTGGTTAGAAAAAAGTTTGCTGATTTTCGAAAAATTTCGATTTATAGCTCCTATCAAGGATTGCGATATTAAATCCAGCGGATTTATCCAACTAAGATGTTGCAAATTGTATAATCCGGGAGTATATTACTCACTCTTGCCGAAATTAATTGAAAGGATAATGATATGAAATATGATGTAGCAGATTTATCGCTGGCGGCCGGCGGGAAGAAACGTATTCTCTGGGCTGACAATGATATGCCGGTATTGGCTTCGATACGGGACAAGTTTGCCAAAACCAAACCCTTAAAAGGAAAGAAAGTTTCAGCATGCCTGCATGTGACCGCAGAAACAGCCAATTTAGCGAGAACTCTGAAAGCAGCCGGAGCGGAGCTTGTTCTCTGTGCGTCCAATCCTCTGAGCACGCAGGATGACGTTGCGGCTTCCCTGGTCAAGGATTTCAAGATAGCGGTCTTCGCAATATGCGGTGAAAATCGTGCTACATATTACAAACATATCAACGCCGCCATAAACCATGAGCCTGTTATTACCTTCGATGACGGCGCAGACCTTGTCAACGAACTTCATACGCGCAGAAAGAAAGACGCCTCGCGAATCATCGCAAGTATGGAAGAGACGACGACAGGTGTGATTCGCTTGAGAGCAATGGCCAACGAAGGCAAGCTGAAGTTTCCTGTTATCGCGGTCAATGACGCTGCCACGAAACATTTATTCGATAATCGTTACGGCACAGGACAATCGACGGTTGACGGAATAATCAGAGCTACGGATTTTCTTATGGCCGGCAAGAAAGTTGTCGTCGCAGGCTACGGCTGGTGCGGTCGCGGCTTTGCAATGCGAGCCAGGGGAATGGGAGCAATCGTCATCGTTACTGAAGTCGACGCTATAAAGGCACTCGAAGCGGCTATGGACGGCTTTTCGGTAATGCCTATGGCAGAAGCGGCTAAAGTCGGCGAATTGTTCCTGACACTCACAGGCAATAAAAACGTTATTCGAAAAGAACATTTTCAGGCTATGAAAGACCGAGCGGTCGTTGCCAACAGCGGCCATTTCAACGTTGAACTGGATATACCGGCGCTGAAAAAACTGAGCAAAAAAATCACACGAAATGTGCGTCATTGTGTCGACGAGTACATTTTGAAGAACAACAAACGTATTTATCTTCTTGCCGAAGGCAGGCTTATTAATCTTGCGGCCGCTGAAGGTCATCCTGCAAGCGTAATGGATATGAGTTTCGCGACTCAGGCTCTGCAGGCGGAGTATGTAATGAAGAATCAGAATAAGCTCTCGGTGGCCGTCCATGATGTACCGCTGGAAATCGAACAGCAGGTAAGCAGGCTGAAGCTAAAATCGATGTCCATACAAATTGATAAGCTCACACCGGAACAAATTGAGTATTTAGCTTCCAGCGGCGAAGGTACATAAATCGTGGATAGGGAAATACTAAATTCTAAAATCAGAATTCTAAACAAATTCAGATAACCGAATTTTTAATGTTTTGAACATTTGATTTTTGTTTTTTTAATATTGTCTGGGAATTAGAATTTAGAGTTTAGAATTTTAAAACACGGATTATGGAAAACAACCAGACAGAAAAGTCACCGATAGTAGTTACGAAATCGTTTCTGACTTTCGGCCCGACTCTGCATTATAGTCACAAGAACGTGCAGAGATGCTGGTATCTTGCGATTGCTGCATACGGTATAACCTGCCTCTTCTGGTCGAAGATAGCTACAGGTTCCTTTCTATCGTTCGAAATAGAAGCAGTAGCAACACACGCTTTCTGGCGTCTCGACCAATCTCTCGTTACAGGCGTAAGCATATTCGAATATCCCTTGCAGATTCTGGTTTTAGGTCTTTTGATGGGAATTCTTGCAATTACGCCTGTCCTGATATCACAGTTGATGAGCTTTGAATACAGTCTTCCATTGGTATTTGAGGTAGTTGTTCTT
>JARRRJ010000039.1:3918-12641 GCA_037380865.1 Sedimentisphaerales bacterium | reverse complement strand
TTGCTATATGTCTTCTTATAAGCTGTTTCGCGGTGGCCTGCAGGCCGCTGCGTTTTCGCTCCCGTTTTATCGCTGTTGCTCTTTGTCTTTCTCCACAATTAGCATACTGGATCTACTTTGGCGGAGCCAGAAATGTCGAACCAACAGAAATGGGTTTCTCGTTCGTACCGTGGTTTGTCGCCTGGCTGGACAGCCTGGTCATCGCGGGATTCGTTCTTGGAATCGGGCATTTTATTCGCTACAAACCGGGACTTGTCTGGATTTTTACTTCTCTGACGCTTGTAATCGCGGTTTTCGTATTCGAATACGCGATAGGTTTCGACGAGCTTGACTATCAGCTTTATGTCGCAAAAAATAATCCGGAATTAATCAGTGAATTCCATGACCATGACATCTCGGGTTTTCTTGATAAAACGATAAATGATCCTGATGTACAAAAATATCTGCGTGATTTTGATTACCCGACAGATCCTCAGGTGAGACGCAATGTGCTGAAAGGGGAGATACAGGTTTGGCTGGGTCAAGACCGTTGGCCCAACTGGTTCATACTGCCTGACGAGCTTAATTATCAAGCCAGAAAAGTTGAACTGCACAAACAGTATGAATTGTTTATGAAAAAGCGCCCCAATTGCAGTAGAAGGATGCCGATCGCGCTTTACTTCGACGCGATTCTGGGCGAATATCGCCCTGATACGAGGATTCTCGGCGATAAAGAAGTGCTGCAATTCTATAGCAATTATCCGCAGGAGGAAGTGGTGGAGACATGGTGGAGACTTTGCAATGAGTTCGGGGATAGTCCTGAATCACTTGAAGCACGATGGCGTGTCGCAAAACATCAGGCTGGAAAAGGCAAGTTTCAGTCAGCGCGGGACCTTCTCATCGAAGCACAACCCAGAGTCGCCGATCGTCTGAAATTGCTCGAAGTCGAAAAGAAGCCGAGCGAGTCGCTTTTCAGCATGTTTCAAATTCCCGTTGACTCAGTTATGACTGTACCGAAACTAAAGGACCTTCAAAGAAGAATTGAAATAACGCTCAGTCTTATCAGCGATGAAAATCGTTCCGACGAGCCCGGTACGAACGAAAGACTGGCAAAATTTGTTATGCTGAATCCACACAGCCTGG
Organism: Sedimentisphaerales bacterium; assembly: GCA_037380865.1. Classification (GTDB taxonomy): domain Bacteria; phylum Planctomycetota; class Phycisphaerae; order Sedimentisphaerales; family Anaerobacaceae; genus JAFGPS01. The sequence continues at coordinate 11,519 of JARRRJ010000039.1, read as the reverse complement.
ATTATCCGACGCAGCTTTATTCGCTCCGGCAGCAGACAGGGGAAAACGATCCTCTTCGCGACAATATTTTGCTTGCGCAGATTAGGCTTATCGATGATGAGGAATCTCGGGCTGAGCAACTGAGCGAGCTGCACGAAAAGTATCCAAAAACCGATGGTGGAATGCAAGCCTTCTATGAACTATCTCTCTTAAGAATCTACCGGTGGCGCCAACTTGACGATGAAAACACAGAGATGAAAAAACAGTACCTTGAGCAGGCAAGAGCGACCAACTGACGAGGTTTGACAGGTGGCAGCCAGCAGACAAAATCATCCTAATCAAAATTCGGGCAGAATCCTTATTGTGGGCAGTATCAGTAAGGCTTTTCTGAACCCGGCTTCTCTTTCGAAAGCCATGGCGCCAGGAACTGAGATTTTCGAGGAACTTTCCGAGGCAATTGAAGCAGTATCAAAGGACGATTTTTCTGTTATCGCTATTGTCATGTCGGGAATCCACACGGGCTTAGATTCGGCGATAAGAATCTTCAGAGATAAGAGCAGCGCAAGGATTGTACTTCTGGCCCAGATGTACGAGGAGCCCATCGCAATCCGTCTGGCAGGCTCTTCTTATAACGACAAGCCGCTTGTGGATGACTATATGATTTGTCCCGTTCAGGCAGACAGGTTTCGTGCTTCGTGTATCGGGCCCAGGGATTCGGCCTTGCCACAAGCAAAGGTAATTAGCGACGACCTGGAGTCACGAATAAGACATCTCGAGAAACTGGCTACTGAGGACGATTTGACGGGTCTGAAAAACAGAAGATACATCCGTGAGTTCACAAAGCAGATAATCGAATACGCTCGAAAACAAAACGGTCGTGTTACTTTGCTTCTTTTCGACATTGACGACTTCAAAAAATACAACGACGTTTACGGCCATGCGGCAGGTGATGAAATACTGAAGCAGGCCGCACATTTGATGCAGAGATGCTGCAGGGCGCATGATGTAGTCGGAAGAATCGGAGGCGACGAATTTGCAGTTGTTTTCTGGGACGACCCATCGATCCTTAAGGCGGGTAAAGAACACTCCGAAAGGCACGAAAGACGTTCCATCGATTCCGACCATCCGCACGAGGCAATGCTTATCGCCAACCGCTTTATAGGCGAGTTGGAAAAAACTCCCTCACCTCTGGCAAATCCGAACGAGACGTCTCTGGGTCCGGCCGGCGTTGGGACGTTGACAATAAGCGGCGGATTGGCAAGCTGTCCGCGCGACGCATCGACTGCAGAGGAGCTCTTCGAGCAGGCTGACAAAGCTTTGCTTGCGGCAAAGCACAGCGGTAAGAACCGAATCTATCTCGTCGGAAAGCCGTAGGAATCTGGAACACCTTTTCTTGAACTCCCCTTTCACGAAATTGCTGACAGGTCTGACTTGTGTGGTCCGAGAGTTTTTTGCATTTTAACAAAAACGGGCTATACTTTAGATAGAGAAAGAGTTTCTGTTTTGAGCAGGAGGGAGAAGAATGAGAAAAGTAATCAGAATAGTTGACGAAGCCGCTATTTTTATTTCCTTGCTGGCAACAGTATATTTTACAGTCAGCTTACTCGTCATAAGCCTTTTTTCACAATTGCAAAACCTGTAGTTTAAGCCCAAATGTATAGACGCTAATCCATCAATACATCCTCTGAAGTCTGCTATCGCGTACGTCGCTCCTCACAGATAATGTCGTTATACGATTGCTCTGAAAGACAGACGGACTGCCTTTGCTGCAAGTTTCGGCATTGCTAAATGTCCGAAAGTACTCTCACAGGTTCATTCCCGTCTTGACACTCCTAATATTCTTAGTTTTACTTTCATAAGTCCAAAACATTATAACTTATGCAATTCACAGCAGTTACAAAAATAAAGTTTTAAAAAATGGTGACAAATTCGAGAATTTGTGTATAATGTACAATTATGAACTCCACGGAAAAAAGGTACATTTTTAAGGGATAAAGAAGATGAAACGCAAAATATTATTACTAGTTGTGCTATCTTGTGTTACAGCTATCAGCTTTGGTCAGCGTCGGCCTCGAACTGTAGTTCAGAGAATAATCCAGCTCACGAGACCTGATACAACAGGAAAAATGCCCTTTCAGGAAGCGCTCTCGAAACTGAAAAACACATATCGCTTCACAGGCCAGTCCCTGGATCGCTCGTCCATAGGCCAGTTAGCATGGGCTGGTGTCGGCAACAGGCAGGCGTCGGGTACAAACAGTCTTACTCCCGGACCGCTTCAGTCGCTTTTCCCGTCACAATTATATATAGTGACAAATGAGGGAGTTTTCTTCTATCAGCCTATAGGAAACAGCCTGGAACAGGTTCTGGAAGGTGATGTGCGTGCTTCTCTTGCGGCTACCGCAACGATCCGTGAGCCCATAGCCAGCGCAGGATGCGTTATGGTCGTCACAAGTTCGGTACTGAGAAGTACGAGCGCCCGGCGCTCAGGTCCGGCTACGGCCAATAGAGATGCCATGCTGCTCGAGGCTGGACACATTGCTCAAAACATTCAGTTACAAGCGGTTTGCCTGGATCAGGGTCTCGGCTCAGTCGCTATCAGCGATTTCGATGCGCGAGCTGCCGCGAGAGTCTGCGGACTGCCCAGAAACCTTGAGGCGCTTTACATGATTTGCGTCGGCTACCTGACTGAACAGGACCTGAATCCCGAACCAGCAGCCGGTATGGCTGTCAGCAAAAAGGCCGCGATAATTGTACCAAGTGTGGATTTCCAGGATGAAGAATTCTTTACTACGTTGAATACTCTGACAGCCGCACAAATTCAGACGGTCGTAGCAAGCAATCAAATTGGTCCGATAAGGGGAGTGAATAAGAATCCGTTCGATGTGCAGGTTCGTGCAGATCAAATTCGTGCAAGTGACTTCGATGCGATAATCATCATTGGAGGCCCGGGCGCAAGGGCATTTATTAACGACCAGGTGGTACTGAACCTTGTGCGAGATGCTTTTAATCAAAGAAAAATAATCGGCGCAACTTCCCTGGGTACTTCTGTTCTCGCCAATGCAGGCATCCTTAGAGGGGTGAAAGTCACAGGTCTTCTGACGGAAGGTGTTAATATCTCGAATACGGGCGCCATATTTACCGGCGAGCTTGTAGAAAACGACTCAAGAGTGATAACCTGTGTCGGCCCGCAGGGAGCGGTGAAATTCGCCCGTGAAGTCGCGGACGCTATTTTAAGCATGTAAAGTAACTTCAAAGGGACGAATACTGTGTTGAGCTTTTTTGTATTCGTCTACTTCTAACATAAGTTGGTTCAGTTACTTTTTCAAGGTTGCCTGGTATTAACGCCGATATAAAGCAAAGCACCTGAGCCAGGTGCGCCGCTATGGTTTCTACACAGGTACAATCAGTTGGCAGAAAACTCCTTGCATTTCCTTTGGGCAGCGAGGTAAAACGCTTTCTTGATTATCTTAGTGTCGAAGCAGGTTTGTCCAATAATACCATCCTCGGTTACGGCAGAGATTTGAAGTGCTTCCTGGAGTATTGCCAATCACGAAGAATAGACAAACTTCGTCAAATCAGGCCTTCTCTGATACATGAGTTTCTCATAAAACTCTCTCGCGAGGAAAAAATTGAGAGTTCAATTAAGCGCAGTCTCGTAGCGATTAGAATGTTTCTGCGATACGCAAGGTCGTGGGGACTTATCGAGGACGATTTTACCACAATCCTGGAAAGTCCCAAGGTCTGGCAAAAACTTCCCTGTGTCTGCAGTGAGCAACAGGTTGTCAACCTGCTCGAGTCGCCCGATAAGAAAGAGCCTTACTACTTGCGTGACAAGGCTATACTGGAGCTTCTTTACGCTACCGGTGCGCGTGCCGCGGAAGTGGCAACGATGAAAATCTCCAATCTGAATCTTGACATAGGTTATCTGCGCTGCATAGGTAAAGGCAATAAGGAGAGGATTATACCGATGGGGAAAGCTGCTATCGCTGCGGTTAGAGATTATTTGTCTGAGCTTCGTCCCAGGCTTGCTAACGTTCTCAGCGAAGATTTTTTGTTTCTCTCGCGAACAGGCAGGTCTCTGAGCCGTATTGAAATATGGAGAATGGTTAAGAAATATGCTTTGCGCGCAGGGATGCCGAAGAATTTAACCGTCCATACTTTAAGACATTGCTTTGCGACTCATTTGTTGTCCGGCGGAGCAGACTTACGAAGTGTTCAGGAGATGCTCGGGCATGTTGATATATCGACAACACAGATCTACACGCATGTTGATCAGGGCAGGCTTCGCAAAATTCATAAGGAGTTTCACCCAAGACCATAATATCGAACCAAAAAGAAGAAAATGTAAAAAATCAGAGAAATTCTGTTTTCTAAGCTCTTAGGAAATTCATACAATATTAATAGTATTTTATCGCGTACCGAATATTTAAGCGTTATTCAAGATTTCCCGCGAAAGGCGGGCTAAAGGTGGTCTTAATGAGATTGAAAAGGCTCTTCCCTTTCATTCTGGTTCTGGCAGTAGGATGCAGGAGCTTCTCAGCTGAGCAAGGCTCAGTCGGCACGTCGCCTGGTACTGATCCTGTAACTGGCTCCCCGACAACGAATAATGAGGAGGGAGTCTCCGAAGCCATACCTGACGAACAGATCGATTTGAATAAAATTGTCCTTCAGACTTATGCAGATGAATCCCAGCGCATACTTGCTGCCAACCTCCTGCTCTTCAGTCCTAATCCTTACGCGAGAAAAGTCCTTATACAAACCCTTAATTTGACAACTAACAGTCCTGCGCGTATTGCAGTCTGCAAAGCGTTAATCCAGACTCGGAGCACGCACAAAGAAATACCCGACAAGGATGACTTAATTGAACCTCTGCTGAATGTCTTCTCGACAAAAGTGGATGAGGAAGCTCGCTTGGCCGCTGACGCTGTCATGATTTATGATTACCAGGAAATCGGCCCGCTATTGGACAAGATTGTAACAGACCCGGAAAGACCAGCCAAGACGCGAATAAATGTGATTGAAGCACTGAAGAAAGTGTGGGAAAAGCAGGCAATCATAAGGCTCTACAGGCTTGTAGATGATCCTGACCAGGACGTAGCGGCGGAAGCTGCAAATGCACTTCGCTCACTCGGCTTTCAGCCGGGCGTAAACAGTTCGGAACGAGCAAAGACTATCGCTGATATTCAAAACAGAGAAATTGTCGAAGTCTTAAGAAACTTACTGATAAATCAGGATAAGCAAATAAATGAGCTAAAGACAAAATTAGATTCTCTGGAAGATTTTGTGTTGACCATCCTGGAAGGCGCCTATCAGGGTATCGGAGTTGATGATGCCTCAAAAAGCAAATTTCTCAAGATTTATCTGGCTGATTCGCGCCCATGGGTAAAGTCATGGGCTTTGGACAAGGTCCTGATATGGCGCAAGACTCCTCTATCGTCGATACCGGCGGACCTAGAGCCTGTTATAATCAACCTCGTATCGGATCCTTCGGTGGAGATCCGTCTAAAAACGATCGATTTGATAGGACTCCTCCAGCCAATGCGAACTGTTGATTTAAGCACGAAATTACTTGCCCAGTTCGAGGTCGAACAGGACGACCAGGTTAAGAATGAATTGCTGGACAAATTGGGTATCGTGTGCTCTACCGCTCTGTCACCAACTGCGCAAATCAAGATTACGGCCGATACTCGGCAGCGCGTACTCGCTTACGCATCGGATTATCTTTCCAGAGACGACCCGGCCAAAGCAAAAATTGGCGCTAAAGTTATGAAACAATTGCTCGAACGCGAAGGTATGCAGGAACAGGATGTAAAAACATATCTTGGTCTGCTTGCAGGGAGATTCAACAGGCAGGCTGAGGATCCTAACAATACCTTGCTGGCGGAGTTGCTTAACCAGATGGTTGGTCTCACAGCAGACAGCAGCGCTTCGAGGGAATATGCCAGAAAGGCTTTCGAACCGTTCTTTACGAAAGCGCTGAATTACGACAACGATTTCATCAGGGAGACTGCAATAGACGGCCTGGGTTACGTCAACAAGGCCAACGCGCTGAAAATCCTTCGTGATCGCGTCGGCAAAGAACGAAGCGAGAAAGCCAGGCTGAAAATTATAAAATTTGCAGAAGATGTCGGCGGCCGGGATGATTTGGACTGGCTCGCCAAGAGGCTCGGGCCGGGTACGAATTCCGAGCCTAAGCAGGCTTGGGCCGCTATGGTGAAAATACTTGGCAGCATGGAAATCGAAGCTCTCAACGAGTGGGAAAAGCAGCTAATATCGCCGGCAAGTATATATAATTTGTCAGAGCAGCAGAAGATAGAATTTTTGAAAATTGTACTCGCAAAAACACCTGCAAAAAACAAGCAAAGGTACTACGAGCAAATAGCGAATCGCTCGCTTGATACAGAACAGTACGAACAGGCGGTAAATTATTTTGCTTTGTTTTATGACGCCGCAACAAGCACCGAGGAAAAGGACAGGATACTGCCGAAATTCCTGGATGCATGCTTGAGAATGCCGAACCTGAAGCGTTCACAGCAGTTGATTAGGGATTATTTGTCAAACAACGATTTCAGTCCTGAAAATTCTGTAGTTGCGACGGTTGACAATTATTTCAAAGACGCCAATATTGTTGGCGACAAGAATTCTGTCCTGAGTTCGCTCAAAGAAATAAAACTTGTCCAGTTCAAACCTGGCTGGCAGGCGCAACTTCAGGAATGGACTGAGCTTATCAATAAAACTGAGCCTGAAAAACCTCCCGTTTCTGTGCAGGACAACGGATAATTGACCAGATAATCCCATCAAGCGTTTGCCGTTTATCTGGTAGGGGTAAACTTAATACCAAAAGATAGTCATAAAAATGTCTGTTCGTATTTCACGCCGGGTCATTCGCTTGTTTCGAAATACCGGTGATGTCACCTTCTAACCCGATTTTATCTGCGACGTCGCGCATGCCAAGTATCGTATCTGTGATCAATTCGCTAATTTCCATGTTCAGCATCTCAGCGCCTTTTTCGATTATCGAGCGATTCACACCGGCAGCAAAGGCTTTATCTTTCCATTTCTTCTTTACAGACTTGGCAGTCATATCCATTACGCTTCTGGAAGGTCTTACCAGCGCAGTCGCTGCTACAAGACCAGTAAGCTCGTCGATAGCATAAAGGATCTTCTCCATATCCGACTCGGGTTTTACGTCCGAGCAGGTCCCCCAGGCGTGTGACATGACTGCGCGGACATAACTATCCGGCCAATTCTCCTGTTCAAGTATTTCTTTCGTCTTTTTACAGTGCTCCTCGGGATACTTCTCATAGTCCAAGTCATGAACCAGGCCTATTATTCCCCAGGCCTCTTCATCCTGCCCGCGCTTTCTGGCACTGTATCGCATGACCGCTTCGACTGCCAGTGCGTGTTTCAGCAGACTTTCGGATTGGTTATATTGCTTGAAAAGCCTCAGCGCATCTTCGCGAGTTGGTATGTGCTCACTCATATCAATTTCTCCGTTGAATTTTGTTTGTGTCAATTCATAAGAGCTTAACGGCCGTCCAATTTCTCCGTGATATTCTATTGAGATTCATCTTCAAAGTAAAGGTTTGAGTTTATTTCCCCGATATTCTGCAACCTTTTTT
>JARRRJ010000039.1:0-3858 GCA_037380865.1 Sedimentisphaerales bacterium | reverse complement strand
ATACAAAGAACGTGCTTATCAATGTTGATAAGCAAGAAAGTACTGAAGTCGACTCATTTTTTTCTTCATTGCTTTTCGTTTTTATGCTATAATAATTATTCAAGAGGTTGATGAGTAACACGAAACAGTCTTACTTATTTGGAGAGTTTGTATGATGGATGTGCATACAAAGGATTTGTTCGTGTTTCTATTCGTGGGGTTGGTTGTATTATTAGCTCAAGGTTCAGCACTTTCATCAGAATCGGCAACTACAGAGCCTGAAGTAAATGCAACCCGGGGAACGGAAAACGAACAGGAAATATCAGCTGAAGCTGCTATGGAAAATGAGGTTCTCATGAACGAACCTAATTTACCGATAGATTTCAGCGCCCGCGTGGAAGCCAAAGAGCTTGTAATAAGCGGAAACACCCTTATTTCGACAAAAACAATTTTAAAACAGATGCCTGAAATTTATAATCGCTCGAACAAACCTGTCAATGAGGCGCCGAGTGACCAGCTTTACGATTTCAGAAGTCTTCGTGAGCTGATCGAAGAGCCGAATCAGCCGCATGAAGTCTCCGGCAGGACCATCGAAGGATTTATTCAATATATACTCTCACTGTATCAAAAAAAGAATTATGTGGGTATATACGTGTATCTTCCCGAAGGCACACTAACCGAGGAAGAAGGATTGAAAGACGATATTTTACATATTCAGATCCTTGAAATCCCTGTCAGCGATGTAAGTACGAAGTTCTACAACGCAGCCGATCAAAATGAGGTTGAAAAAGGCTATCTTCGCTCCAGCGCAGTTCTGAACTGGTCGCCTGTAAAACCGGGACAGGTAATCAATGAAAAGAAGCTCGACGAATATGTCAATCTTCTGAATCTCAATCCGGATAGACATGTGTATTCGATGATATCCAAAGGAAGCGAGCCGAATACACTGTCGCTCAGTTATGATATTTACGAAGCAGATCCGTGGCATTTCTTTGCACAGGTGGATAACTCCGGAACAAAGGACAGGCAGTGGACACCGAGAGTTGGCTTCATTAACACGAGTTTCCTTGGTTTCGATGACAAGTTTACTGTCATTTACCAGGCAAAGCCCGATGCAACTTTCCAGGACAATTACTCAGTGTATGGAAGTTACGACGTTCCAGTACTCGGACCGAAACTCCGTATGAATTTCTTCGGAGGTCACAGCGGTCGCGGCACTTTTTACGGAGGTCTTCTGCGATACAATCTTTACCAGGTAAGTGACTGGTTCGTTTATTTGAGCGGCTCTTACAGTAATGAAAGAAGCGAAGTCACACCTTCGCTGTTTCCTGCCGCGAGATCAGATGTGACTATGGACATGGTCGGCATGGGAGCTGAGCTTTCACGCGATAACGACAGGTCCAGTACATCTTTGGCATTTAACCTTTCGAAAAACGTAGGTGGCTCGAGCGAGCGGAGATTTAATCTCGCCAGAACAAACGCAGAGCCGTACTTCAATATTTATACATTATCCGCTAATCACAGCCAGTTCCTAGACCCGAACAAGTATCAGCAGCTCAGAAGTACCGCCAGGTGGATTACAAGTGACAAGAGACTGGTCCCCGCGAAAATGACTTCGTTCGGCGGAATGTATTCCGTTAGAGGATACAAAGAGTATGAGATAGTTGCAGACGGCGGGATACTTGCTTCTGCTCAGCTTGAGTTCGACTGGCTAAAATATCAGGCTGCGAAAGAAACCGTTGAAATCGAAGACGCTAACGCACCTGAAGAAAATGAAGTGACTTCAAAGAAAAGCAATAATTTCGAGTTAAGAAAACTATCCCCCCTGCTCTTTTTTGACTATGGAAGAGCGATGATAAAAGACCCGGTAGTCGGCGAAAGTAAAAACACAGACCTCTATTCGGTAGGCGCGGGACTGGATTTCGCGCTGGGAAAGAATTTCAGCGGCGCATGTTATTACGGCGTCCCGTTGAAGTCCACTGAAGAAACAACCGCAGGTCACGGCAGAGTGAGTGCCAGTTTCATGCTGCGATGGTAAGAGTAACTCCCGATAACGTAGTCGGGATGAAAATAAAGGGTAAGTGAAATGAGAAACACAAGGTTTAATAAATAGCGAGGAGAAGGAAAAATGAAAGTCATCAGAACAATCCTAAAGAGACATTATTTCAGAAAAGCTGTGATATACTTTTTGTCGTATTGCCTGCTTTTCAACACAAGCGCAGTCGGTCACGTTTAACCAGCCCGGCGTCAACGCTGCGGTACTGAACAGGATTTCCGGAGCGGCGACTCAATTCGACGGAATCCTATCATCCAATGGCAATGTCTTTATTGTGAATCCGGCAGGCGTGTATTTCGGCGCTAACTCCTCGGTAAACGTAAATCAGCTTATAGCCTCCAGTCTTGATATTCTAAACTTTGACATTGAGAATCCGGACTTTCTTGCAGGCAAATATGAATTTGAAGCAGCAACTGGAGCTACAGGCGGTATTATTAATGACAGCCAGGATATGTATGCTGCTCAAGGCGTTGCGCTGCTCGGCAAATATGTTACCAACAACGGCGCTATAACAGCCGGACAGGGAGGCTTCGTTGTAATGGCGGCAGCCGATAAGGTTTTTCTCAGTACTCAAGGCGGCAATATTATAGTAGAGATGAAGTCCGTCACTCCCGAAGGAACCGATGACGGCAAAGTCATCAATAATGGCGACATCACAGCTAGGGAAGGTAAAGTTGCTCTTGCTTCCGGTGATGTCACTGCACCCGCTGAAACAGTCGCATACGGCGCTGGTGATATTTACACGACCGCCATAGACCTTCCAAAAGTCTCCGGCGGAATCGGTACTGTACAGCAGAACGGAACAATAAACGCAGACGGTGTAAACGGCGATGGTGGCGAGATCGGATTTACTGCAAATGACAGCGTTACACTTGGCTCTGGCAGCGATACAACGGCAAACGCGGGCATCGATGGTGACGCAGGTCTTGTTGTCGTTCACTCGAAAGGCCAGACTACAATTCAAAACGGCGCAACTATTGAGACTATCGGAGGCCATGTGCCTTTTAACCTCGAAGGTGAATTCGATGATATTGTTGATACAACTGTGGAGATAACCGGAGAGCAGGTTAGCCTTGCAGGTTATATTGATGCTTCTGCAACAGATGGCAGAAGAGGTAAAATAATCGTTGATGGCTTTGACATGACAGTCGCAGATGGTTATATGCCCACAAATCCGCTTATTAACACTGTGTACGAAAAATGGATTGAAGCTCAGTCAAACGTAGCTACCGATGTCGAGTTAGTAGCCCATTCGAAGGAAGCGGGAAATATTACTGTCGAGCCTCTGACCGACGGCGTCCTCTTTGGCGGCAGCGGCGATATAGTCATGCGTACAAAGTACAATACAGGCGGAATCACATTCGAGGGTACCACCCCTGCGTCTATCCATACAGATGACGGCGGGAACGTCTACATGCTTGCAGGCAAAGGCGGCATCACGATTGGCGATGTCAGTACATACCTGGACCAGCACGACCCGGGAGAACCCGGAAAGATCAGAATATCTACTACTGACGGTGACGGCGGTGACATCACGACAGGCAGTTTATCTGTCGAAGGAGGAAGTAATGACGAAATCTCCGTTGTCGCCAAAGGCAACCTGATAGTGAACGGTGATATATCGACTTATGCACATCAGGTAGATGAGGAATTAGGCGTTTATCAGGCAAGAACATGCCTCGTTTCCGATCAGGGTAATGTCACTGTCAACGGTACGATTTCACTTTATACTCAGGGCAAATACGGCACAACCGCTGACCTGCATATTGACGCCGGTCATGATATTGCATTGAATCCGGGCGCACGACAAATAACTGTAGAGG
>JARRRJ010000038.1:0-8816 GCA_037380865.1 Sedimentisphaerales bacterium | reverse complement strand
TTCTCACGCAGTATCAATGGGAGCAAAAGCGATTTATGATTGGATCGAAGGTGGTGCAGAAGAACCATTATCAGAAATTCTTGATATTAATGATTTACTATTGATGCAGGAACCAGATGATTCTATTCTTCATATATTATGGCCATCCTCCGATCCTTTAGATCCTGGTAAATCACGTATGATAAGACCTGATTTGCCTATTCCGTTTCCTGATCCTGAAGAATAAATAATTATGTGCATAGAATATATTCATTATGAGATAAATACGAATTACTTAAGGAATTTGATATGTTAATAAAAAAAGGTTTTATCAAGCAAATTGTTATTGTATTTGTCGTATTGTTTTGCATAGTAGCGTTTGAGATTCTTTATCCAATTTTCAAATATAGCAGACCCATCTGGCCGAAGATTAATAATCCATCAAAGCTTCTGGAAGAATGCAAATCACTGTTAAGAAATAATCCGGATTTTATTGAAGATGTGAACAACTGGCCTGAATCTGTAAGGAATCTTCATCCAAGGTTTGTAATTGCCCGGCAAGATTATGTTAACATCATCATATCCAGGGGCGGAATTAATTATATTCAGTCGGGATATCTAATATATCCTGATAAAAGGACAAAACCTGATGTTCCAAACGACTTTATTGTAAAAAGTACTGTTACCCCGGGAATATTTAGATATGAAGTCGATATTAGTGAACCAAGAAAATGATTTTAGAATAATAATAAAATATTATAAAGAAAGAGAGGTATTGTATAATGTATATTAGAAAATCGAACATTTCGGTTATAACGTTTTTAATTACTTATTTCATTTTTAATTTACAGATTGTAAACGTATTAGGCACCGAGAATCCACCATCGCCAAGTGAGGTCGCTAACACAGTAAATAATAAATGGCTTTCCAGGGATTTTAATGACTTGGATACCTATATAACCAACTTGTATAGTTCTTTCCCTGATTTTATTCCGGCGATTTTAGCATCGAGTTTTCAAGATTATGTATATAAAGGCCATTTGTCCGATGCAATGCAGAAATTTAACCAGGTTAAACAATGGGTAGAACAAAATCCGGGGGTAGTAAGCGAAGATTTCATTACACAAATGTACTTAATTGAATGGTTTATTCAATCTGATATTGATATGTATACGAGACTTGGTATATCCGAATCAGAACTAGAACCAGATCCAAATGCTGTAAGAGATGTATGCGGCGGAGATCCATTTCCTCTAATAAAAGTTTTAGAATATTGTGATTTTGCTCTTATTTGGTATGATTCTGATTGGGATTATCGGAAGAAAATAACTATTCAGAATGATTTTGTGGATTCTAATTTAGCTGATTTCCCTTTATATGTAAAAGTTGATTCAGATCCCAATATAGGTGCGCATGCCCAGGCTAACGGAAATGATATTGTCTTTACTCTTGCTGACGGCGTAACACAAATTCCTTATGAAAAAGAAGCCTTCAGCATTACAAGTGGAAATGCTACAGGCCATTTCTGGGTCAAGGTTCCGACAATTAATTCAAGCACTACAACAGACATCTACTTATATTATGGTGATCCAAATGCATCCGACGGGCAGAATGTTTCTGGTGTCTGGGATAATGGACAAGTTGGTGTTTGGCATTTGAGCGAAACTTCAGGAGACGCTAAAGACAGTACATCCAATGGATATGATTTATCATTATCAGGACCAGAGCAAAATCAGGCGGGTAAAATAGGTAAAGCTTATGACTTTGTAAGTACCAATTCTGATCATGGACAGATAGAAGCACAATTTATAACAGCTTATCCGATTACCTTAATGGCGTGGGTAAATCCTGACAGTATTACACAAGGTGACTATTATCTCCCTGTTTGGCTTGGCGATGAAGATCTTACAAACAGTTACTGGGCCATCATCCTCAATTATTCTGGTAATGGTAAGGTTGGGGCATATCATAATAATCTGATACCAAGTATCGCTTATTCTTCCAATACGCTTACCGCAGGAAACTGGCATCAAGTAGTTGCTGTGTTTAACACTTCCAGCGATAGAAGATGTTATGTGGACGGCGGAGATAAAGGTACAAGTACATATTACAGTGGAAGCAGTAATTACCCTGATAGATTTTCAATTGGATATGCCGGTGATTCGACGCCTGGTTATTATTTAGATGGCTTGCTTGACGAAGTCAGAGTCTATAATAGGGCATTATCAGACGCTGAGGTAAAATTTTCATATTATAACCAAAATGAATCCGATAATGAATTAACTTGGCAATCGGAAGAAACTCTGTAAAATATTTGTGTAAGATATTGTATGTAAATATTAAATTTTGTTTCTTAATGTTTCTCATAGAAGGATTAAATTGTGAGTAGTACGAAAAAAGTATTTTTAGCTCTTTTAGTTTCTATATCTATTTTGTATATACTACTACTTTTTGTTGTGGATATTTTGAACTCATTCAATGTATATGGTCGTATATTTAGGTGCGAGAGTAAACTAAAGGTGATATCAGAAGCTATGAATTTATATCAAGCTGATTGGGATGGACAATGGCCTGAGTCACTTGAGGCAATGAAAAAGTATTATCCTTATAACCGTATTCCTGTTTGTCCTGGAAATAGAAACGAACAAGAAACTAATGATTATCAGAGTTATTATTATTTTAAACCAAAAGTTGAGGAATGCGTACCTGTATGCTGGGATAGTAATCCACATTATAATATACGACGGAATTTAATTCCTGATACTAAGAAGTGGAACGTTTTATTTTCAGATGGTCATATTGAAGAACTCAACGAAAAAGAATTAATTCGTGAATTGACTCAATTAGCTAAAACGAATCCTGATGTTTTAAAAGTATTAAACCTTCTCAATGAAAAGGAATAGGCCATTGAGCTATATTTATGGTAGTTATCAAGGATAATCATTGCAGGCCTGATTTTCTTTTTAACGTACAAGAAAATCAATAAGGTTAAATGGACCTCAAAGGAATTCGGAAAGTTGGTTGTAAAATTACCTTTTTTATGACAAGTTTGAGTATCAGCTTGTGTTAAAGGCATTGTTATATTTCTCTAGTTTATCAACACTGATTTGTGCAGGAGTAGTATTTGCGCTTTGTGCAAATCAATGGAAAGAGTCTATTCTCAACAACAACCATGATATGGAACTTTCCATTGTCCAGAAGTTCCAAAGGATGGGGAATATAAACAGGTCGGAAAAAGAGGAATCCCGTTAGTCAGTCGAAAGATTTTGCTCTTTACCTCCACCCGCCTGCGCCGTAAGAAAAAATTTTTGGCACTTCAGTTCCTTTGGCCGTAGAACAGCTGGGCTTTTGAAAAATCGCAGTTGGCAGACTTTTAATAATCTTATCAGACATACATACCCGATGTTAATATAAGGGCTTTAAGAGCCATTAAACTTGACTGTATCGCATTGCATATATAGGATTACGTAACGCTGGTGATTCTCGCGAAGGTGCGGGACCGGCTGTTCAGGATTCGTCAGGCAAACGCTTAGCCGCTGCAATAAATGAGTACAACGAAAATAACATCGGGCATATTCAGGATAGTCTTTTTCATGCTGCTATTCAGTATAGGAGCGGCCGCGATGGGTCTGTCGGTGCTCTGCGAGGATTTGGTGAAGTATTACAGCAACGTGGAGCTTACCGAATCAGCTCAGCAGTCTATCGAGAAGCTCGATAATCTTAACGAAGCGTACGATTCCATATTGCAGAACCTGGAAGAGGACCCGAACATTTACAGGCGTATCGCCGCACCGGCGATAGGGAGCCAGTACCTTGACGCGAATGCAGTTTACCCGAGGGTCGCCGCACGCCAGTTGGCAGCGGCACGCAAAGCTTTGGCGGATCCTAACGATGAAGGAGTTGCCGAATCAGCAATACCGGCCTGGCTGAGCAGATGCAGTGAGCCGCACAAGAGAATGGCGCTATTCATCTCCGGCGTAGCACTCATCCTGGTCTCATTCGTGTGTTTCAGGCCACTCAAATATTTCTCGTAGCCCCAAATCAGGTTGTTATTGCATTCAATTCCAAAACAGATATACTCTAAGATTTACAGCCGCTCAATTTTCTCGTAAAAGAATGTAATTTTTGAAAGATAAATAATCAATGGAAAACAACGAACGACAAGCTTACGACGAATCGAAACTTGATTTTATCAGGACGATTGTTGCTGAGGATATTAAAAGTAATAAGTGGGGCGGGCGCGTTGTGACGCGTTTTCCGCCGGAGCCTAACGGGTATCTGCATATTGGGCACGCCAAGAGTATATGCCTGAATTTCGGCATTGCGGCACAGTTCGGAGGCCGCTGTCACTTGCGCTTCGATGATACCAACCCGGAAAAGGAAGAACAGGAATATGTAGACTCGATTATCGAAGACGTTCACTGGCTCGGGTGGGACTGGGGGGAGCACTTGTATTACGGCTCGGATTATTTTGACCAGATGTACGAGTATGCGATACAGCTTATAAAGAAGGGCAAAGCGTATGTTTGCGACCTTTCAGCAGAAGAGACGAGGGAATATCGCGGGACATTAACTGAGCCGGGAAAGAACAGCCCATATCGGGATCGCTCAGTCGAGGAGAATCTCGACCATTTCGAACGAATGAAAGCAGGGGAGTTTCCCGACGGCTCGCGGACTCTAAAGGCGAAAATCGACATGTCGCATCCCAACCTAAACATGCGCGACCCTGTGATGTACCGCATTCTGCATTCTTCGCATCATCGGACAGGTGACAAATGGTGCATCTATCCAATGTATGACTGGGCGCACGGGCTGGAAGACTCGATCGAGACAATTACACATTCTATCTGTACGCTCGAATTTGAGAATCATCGCCCATTGTATGACTGGTTCCTCGATGAGCTTGGAGTGTATCATCCTCAGCAAATCGAGTTCGCGAGGCTCAATCTCACTTATACTGTAATGAGCAAGCGAAAACTGCTGCAATTAGTGCGGGACAAGCTCGTAGAAGGCTGGGATGACCCGAGAATGCCTACGGTAAGCGGCCTGCGCAGGCGAGGATATTCCCCGGCTGCTATCAGGGAATTCTGCAGGCGCATCGGTGTAAATAAGTTCAATAGCACCGTGGATTTTGCGCTTCTGGAACATTGTCTCAGGGAAGACTTGAACAAAACGTCACCGCGCGTAATGGCTGCACTCAGGCCGCTTAAAGTTGTAATCGACAATTACCCCGAAGATCAAATCGAAGAACTTGACGCCGTGAATAATCCTGAAGACGCAAGTGCGGGCACGCGAAAAGTCCCATTTTCGAGGGAGCTTTACATCGAGCAGGAAGACTTCATGGAAGAGCCTCCGAAAAAGTTTTTCCGTCTGGCGCCAGGTCGCGAAGTGCGGCTGCGATACGCGTATTTCATTACCTGTAAAGGAGTTGTGAAAGACGAGGCAGGCAATGTTGTAGAATTGCATTGCACTTATGACCCGGCCACCCGCGGCGGAGATGCTCCCGACGGGCGCAAAGTCAAATCCACATTGCACTGGGTCTCTGCCGCAAAAGCTCTCGATGCTGAAGTCAGACTCTATGACCATCTTTTCATAAAGGAAAATCCCGACGAAACGGAGGAAGGAAAGGACTTTACCTCGAATCTAAATCCCCATTCGCTGGAAATATTGAAATCCTGCAAGGTCGAGACTTCCCTGCTTGATGCAAAGCATCTTGATCGCTACCAGTTTGAGAGGCTGGGCTATTTTTGTGTTGATCTCGATAGTAAAACAGACAAGCTTATATTCAATCGCACTGTAGGCCTGCGTGACACATGGGCGAAAATACAGAAATCGCGGCAAGCTGAGTGACTCTTATATGTCGCAGAAGCCCCACGATCTATTACCTCTCATATTTTTCAACTTAGGTTTCACAGGTCATCTATATAGATGGCACTATATAGTCTCTTGGCTCAAATGGCTCGTCTGTTATTTCCATATATTTTATGTCAGAAGGAGACACTCCGAACAGCCGGTCTCCTACATCAGATTCTTCATCCCAGAAATAGTAGAACACCGTCACAGATTCTGATATTGGCCCAAAGCATCTGATTGGAACGCATAGCTTTGTCAGGAATAGATTGTTCTGGCCGCTGAAGTACGTCAGGAGAATTTTCTTTCTTTCTGTGCATGCCTTTAGAAAAATATTTTTTACGTCCTGTTTTATCTTCATGAAAAACACCATCCTTATCAAAGTCTGGATTCTAATTTGCCCAAATTAACATCAGAACATTCCATCGTTCCATATATATAAGGCGCGCCTCAGCCGCATTTTATGGATTGATTTTTAAAAGATTTTTTCAAAAAAATAGAAAAAAGAATACTTTTTAATAGGAATCACCAAAAAACAACATTTTTGTCACTTATGTATTGCCTCAAAATTGACATTTTGCCTGCTTGCATGACGCGGACGTTATGATACAATACCCTGCTTTGGTACCAGTTTATGATTTAGATAAAATGCAAATGCACCTTACAAGGATTCAAAAACTTATCGGCCGGAGGATGCTTCAGTCCAAGCGCAACAAGCCGTGCTTTTACATGGAGACGGAAGCCGACGTCACGGATTTGATGGCATATCGATCCAGGCTGAGAAAATCCCTCGGAGTCAAAATTACAACCAACACATTTTACATGCACGCGCTTGCACTCGGCGTGGAGAAATACCCGCTCATAGGAGGCCGGCTCACAGGTGATAAAATCGAAATCGCGGACCATGTAAACATAGGCTTTGCGGTCAACGCTCCCCAGGGGCTCGTAGTGCCTGTAATCAGGGATGCGGGCAGAAAAACCCTGCCGCAGATTGCCTACGAGGAAAAAGACCTGACTGACAGGGCCCGCGATAACCAGTTGACACTCGATGATATCGAAGGTGAAACCGTCGCATTGAGCAATCTCGGCATCTACGGCATAGATTCATTCTTCGGAATCATCCCGCCTCCCGCCAGTGTAATTTTATGCGTAGGAAACATCATAAGAAAATTCCTGCCCATCGAAGGAAAACCCGAAGTTCGCAGAACCGTCAGCCTGTCATTAGCCATTGACGGCAAGGAAATAACCGAGCCGTACGCCGCAAGATTCCTCATGTTCATAAAGGACCACATCCAGAACCCCCAGCGCCTGATGGAAGAATAAATTCCCCGGCATAGAATTGCATAAGTTATTTTTATATAAGTAGTTACATCATATAATATCTCCAAATTGGCTTTGTTTATCACGGCGTACTCTTGAAACGAAGCCCGATTTATTGCAGAAGCCGTAGGGTGTGCTGTGCACACCAAAATTGGCTTTGTTTCGCAGATTCTGTCTCCTGTATTCTGTGTTCTTGTTTGAATTGGCTTTGTTTCGCAAGTCGCTCCTTTCATTTAGAATTTAGAGTTTAGTGCTCAGGATTTTTCGCCCCGGGCGGGCAAATTGGGTTTGTTTCGCCACAGAGACGACAGAGTACTCAGAGACGTTGTTTGGATTAATCATTTTTTTATTTATTCCGGAACCACAGATTAACGCTGATTAACACAGATTTTTCAATTGATATATATTGGTCATTTCATCTGTGTAAATCCGCGTTAATCTGCGGTTAATAAATTTAAGTATGTTTTTAATCTGTGTCTCACTTTTTACTGTATTCTATTTAGTCATCTCATTTTGTTCTATATTTTACAAACGAAACGCTATTTTGTCAAGGGAAATTAACCACGGATTTACACTGATTTTCACGGATTCTTAAAAACCACGAATTAACACTGATAAACGCGAATAAAAAGGTCATTGCGAACGAAGGCAGGTAGGGTGCGATATATCGCACCAGTTTTCTAACGAACAGCCGCAACCAAAAATATGTTTAGACACGGATACCTTAGGCATTCCCTATGGGATGGCTTAGCCAAAATTCACACAAATATTTTTCCCGCAAAGGCGGCTGTGGCTAAGCCATCCCATAGGGAAGGCGCAAAGGATTTATTTTTCATGTTGTCATTCCCGCGAAGGCGGGAATCCATAAACTAAAAACCGAAGACTAAAAACTAACCACTAACAAGCGTCTTCGCGGGAGATAAAAGTAAAATTGATTTGTTAAATATTCTTCATGCTCCTTCGTATCTTCGTGGTAAATATTCTAAAAAAGCATTTGCATAAACATTGAAGAGGTGTAAAACACAAAAGATTAAGAAAAGGAATCGGCGAAATGAGCCGAGAGCGTGCGTTTTTCCACTCTGAAATTTGGCCGATGGATAAAATTTATATAATAAAAACATTTGCTCACAACAGGAGATGCTTAAAAAATATTGAAAATTTCCTAAAAATCGCTTGAACATATATCGCATATATGCGATACTATAAATAGTATTGTAAATGCCGAAAACGGATATAAGAATATATCAGGATGCCGATGGAACGGCACCTTTGCTTGACTGGCTTGATGATTTATCGGATAAGGCAAAAGATAAATGTATCGCGATTATTTACCGTTTGGCTGATTATGGAAATCAGCTTCGCAGGCCGGAGTGTGATTATTTGAAAGATGGAATTTATGAATTAAGAGCAAGAGTAGGAAACGTACATTATAGAGTACTGTACAGTTTTGTCGGAAAGCAAGTTGTATTGCTGTCTCACGGCTGTACAAAAGAAAAGAAAGTTCCGGAAAAAGAGATTAGAAAAGCTATCGAGAATTTACAGAAATATAAACAAAATCCCCAGGCGCATACGTACAGGGAAAATATATTATGAGCAATAACAAAACAACCGATGCAGTAATGATTTTAAAATCAAGATATTATAAAACACCAAAGCGGCTGAAAGAG
>JARRRJ010000037.1:9022-13630 GCA_037380865.1 Sedimentisphaerales bacterium | reverse complement strand
AAGGGATGGCTCTGCCGCGGGTGTTTACGATTCACGGATTTATATATGGCGACATCATGGTTTCAGGTACTCGCTTCGCGTCGCTTCGCTCAAAATTATGGCGACATATAGAAACTTCAGGCTGGGCAGACCAGTCTCATATTATCTCAATAAGTCCCTATGTAAGAGAAAGACTCAACGGAATTTCGAAGGGTAAAATTTACGATATAGATAATCCTGTCGCCAAGACGTTTTTCAGCGTAAAACGGAACGAGCGCAAAGGAACAATATTTTCCGCCGCAGCTCTTATTCCACGCAAGAACACACTTGCTCTGGTCGACGCTGTCGCAGAACTTGTCGCCGGCGGGCTTGATATTGAGCTTCGTCTTGCAGGCTCTCTCGAAAATAAAAACTATGTCGCAAAAGTAGAGGAGCGCGTTAAGAGGGACAGACTTGAAAAGAATGTATTGATTTTAGGCAGTCTTAGCTCTGAGCAAATTCGCGAAGAACTATCCATTGCGAGCGTATTCGCGCTTGCATCGATGGAAGAAAATTCTCCTATGGGAATAGAAGAAGCAATGGCGGCGGGTGTGCCTGTGGTAACATCCAACAGATGCGGTATGCCTTATATGGTTAAAGATTGTGAGTCGGGATTTTTAGTCGATCCCCTAAATAGCAGTGACATCGCTATGCGGCTGAAACATTTGCTTGAAAACGACCAGTTACGGCAGGCGTTCGGAGAAAAGGGTAAGAAAATTGCTCTGGATCGCTTTCACCCTGAAAAAGTTGCAAGACGTACAAGGGACGTTTATTTGCGCGCAATTGAAGATTTTAAATCCAGGTGAATAATTTGGAATCGGCAGAAGTCAAAACATCTAATAATAAAACACACATCGTGCACACAGACGTGACATTGCGAATGATTCCCTATCCTTATAAGGCTATGCTCGCAATTTGCAGTGATTTGGACGAAACGCCCGATAAGAATGTCTACCTGGAAATTATGCGCTTTCTGAACACGACTGAAGAAACTGCGATGGGGCGCGGCGTCGGCCTGGAAGTTGGTAATTCGATTTATTTCGACATGCCTGACGAACAGTTCGCGTATTGGAATACAGACGATGCCGGACGAGAAATGATTCACACACTTATCAAGAGCGGCCATATCGACTGTCTGCATTCTTACGGAGATTTAGCGACAAAACGCAAGCACCCGGCGAGAGTATTAGACGAGCTTGATAAATATGGATGCAACCTGCAAGTGTGGGTCGATCACGGGAGAGCGCCGACGAATTTCGGTTCGGATATAATGCAGGGACATGGCGACGAGACTGGCCATGATGCGTATCATGCGGATTTGACAATCGATTACGGTGTAAAATACATCTGGAGAGGAAGGGTAACAAGCGTCACAGGTCAGGACGTCCCTGCTTCACTCGATGGAATATTCAACGCTGAACACCCCATCGCCTCAGGCAAAACACTCTTGAAAGAAGCACTCAAAAGAAAGCTTGCTCAAACAGGCAACACAAAATATGCAATGCATGGTCCGAACGAAGTATTGCGTCACGCTGTGTTAAGAGACGGCAGAGCTGCATATGAATTTATGCGATGCAATCCCCACTGGGGCGGAGTGATCTCATGCGACGAGGGAAGAAACATTGCATATGTGCTTACCGATGCTACGCTTGAGCGGCTTATCAATAGAAACGGGACGTGTATTCTATATACGCATCTCGGCAAAATTGATAATCCCGACATTCCTTTCAATTATGAGACAGCTGAGGCATTTCGAAGATTAGCGGCAATGCACAGGAATGGAAGTATCCTGGTGACTACCACGAGCAAACTGTTGAAATACAACCGAGCTGTTAGGGAAATCTCTTTTGACAGTGCGATAGAAGGAAAGAATCTTTGCATTAACATCAGTACGAAGGCAAATGAAAAGTCGTTATATGAATTGAAAGAATCAGATTTGCAAGGTTTGACATTTTATGTCTCCGATGTGAATAACGTACTGATGAAGATTAATGATAATGAAATATATAACGTCCAAAAAAATCCACCTGATGATACAGGCCGCGCGAGCGTGTCACTGGCCTGGCCTGCGCTGGAGTTTCCGGAAATATGAACGGCAGTCAGTTATCTGAAACAGGAGTTATAGAAGAAAACGCTTATCATGAGGAAGAAGCCCTTAATAACGTTTCTGGCTCAATTGGCGGGAGATGGAGTCGTATGTATTGGCATTTTACCACCCGGCAGTTTATGCTTTTATGCGTAATTGCAGTGAAGATTTCGGGTTTATTTGGCCGACGCAGGAGAAAACTCCCTCCGGGAAAGTCGTGCGAAATCATGCTTACCGGAAGATTCGAATCGGATAACTGGATACTGGCTCATCTGGGTCCGCTTGCGGCATCGAAGAAATGTTCACGCATCTGGATGGTCTCGACAAATCCAGTTCCCCAACTTGAAAAAGTCGAAGCGATATATCCGCCAAAATGGTTAATTAAATCAATAGGGATGACGCAGTCAAGATTATTGGTTTTTCTATTATCGGCAATTTGGAAAAGACCGCATATCGTCGGAGGTTTTCACCTTATGCCGAATGGCATCGGAGCTGCTATTGCGGGGCGACTTATCAGGGCACGTACAATTTATTTTTCCGTCGGCGGACCACTTGAGATTGATAACGGCGGCGTACACAGTGAAACAAGATTTTTGCGTAAAATGGAAACCCCGGATGGTGTCGTAGAAAAAAGACTCGTGGAAATCGCTTCCAGATTCGATACAATAGTTACAATGGGAGCAAAAACGATAGAATTTCTCAGAAAGAAAGGTGTCGGTGCTGACTGTCAGGTCTTATCAGGCGGAATTGACCCAGCTAAATTCGCCACTTCAAATAAAAAACCTTCAGTTGATGTTATTGTCACGTGCCGTCTCGCCGAAATTAAGCGCATTGATGTTTTCTTGCAGGCTGTTAAACTTGTTAAAGCTAAAATCCCTGATGTCAAAGCCATGATTGTCGGGGATGGTGAAATGATTACGGAATTAAAACAGATGGCTTTTGATCTGGGAGTAAGTGACAATGTCGAATTCACTGGGCATCAAAATAACATAGAACATCAATTGCAAAAAGGCAGAATCTTTGTCCTCACTTCGGATTCTGAAGGCTTGTCCTTGTCGATGATGGAAGCAATGATGTGCGGCCTGCCTGTGATAGTCTCCGACGTGGGAGATTTGCGGGATTTGGTTGAGAATGGAATTAATGGTTTTCTTGTGCCTCGCAGAAGTCCCGGGAAATTTGCGTCTCGAATAATAGAGCTTCTTACAGATGAAAATAAACTAAAGAGTTTTTCAGCCGCTGCCCATAACGCTGCTCTAAGATACAGCATGCAGGCCGCGACTGAAAAATGGGATGAATTAATCGAAAAATACAGAACCATTTGAAGAATAATTGTACATGAAAGCAGCGAAAAACAACATATTGAGTTCGGCAGAAGTAGCAGTCTCAAGCGGAAATGAAACATATCCGTCAAAACCGCCCTATTCGCCGCACGAACCATATCCGGAATATTTTTTTAATAAGAACACGCTTTCGAACGAAGTAAATCATGCTTACGAAGGCGTTCGCGACTCTCTCAAGCTCTCGGGTTTTGACTCCAGACATTACGGCAAGAAAAATTGGAATCCGCTGCGTGAAATAATTTCCCCGGGTGACACTGTTGTGCTCAAGCCTAATTTTGTTCGTGACTTCAGGGAGACACAGTCTGGGCACGATAATTGTCTTATAACGCACGGCTCTATCATACGCGCTGCTCTGGACTATGTCTATATCGCGCTTACGGGCAAGGGCCGAATTATTATAGCTGATGCGCCTCAGAACGACGCGGATTTTAATGCTATCAAAAAAATTGTCGGGTTAGATGAAATTCAGCAATTCTATAAACGTCAAGCGGATTGTAATGTAGAAGTGTATGACCTTAGACCCGAATGCGCAAAGAAAATCAACGGAGTCATAGTTGATCATGAAAAATTATCCGGGGATCCGAGAGGGTATGTTAAAGTGAATCTTGGGACTCATTCGATGTTTGCTGAAGTTGAACAACTTTGCCATTTGCTCTACGGCTCCGAATATGATACGAGCGAAATTTGCAGTCATCATAGCGAAGGCGTTCACGAATACCTGATATCGAAAACTATCCTTGAAGCTGATTGCATAATTAATCTGCCCAAACTTAAGACCCACAAAAAGACAGGCGTGACGCTATCTATGAAAAACTTGGTCGGTATTAATGGCAATAAGAACTGGCTGCCCCATCACAGGCTGGGTACGCCGTCTCAGGGAGGTGACCAGTTCGCAGATGATGGCGTTAAACATCGAATCGAACAAAAGACTATGGAGTATTTCAGAAGAACGTTTCCGAAGCTTGGAGCGATGAAGAGAGTATTGGCAAAACCGATAAAGGCTGTCGGAATTGCAATTTTTGGCGATACTAATACTAATACAGTTCGTTCCGGCAACTGGTACGGAAACGATACGACCTGGCGCATGGCAATCGATTTGAACAGAATAATTATGTACGCTGATGACAAAGGAGCACTCCGGGATAAACCTGTAAGACGAATGTT
>JARRRJ010000037.1:0-8960 GCA_037380865.1 Sedimentisphaerales bacterium | reverse complement strand
AGGCCAGGGCAACGGCCCGCTCGATCCAACTTCAATAAACACTGGAGTTATCATATCAGGGAAAAATCCTATAGCCGTTGACCTGGTTTGTGCCAGGTTGATGGGCTTCGATCACAATAAGATTCCGATTTTATACAGGTCGCTTGCAGGCGAGTCACTTCCTCTTTTCACCGGTGGACATGAAAACATCAGTTGCAGGTCAAATAACAAGCAGCTCAATCGAGCCTTGCATGAATTCAATGGAACGACATTCGCATTTAAGCCGCACTTCGGATGGCTGAATCATATAGAGCTTGATAAATGAAGAAAGCATTTTCAAAAAAGAACCTGTGGGAAAAAGCTCCGGCTGTGTTAAAAAATACAATTGGAAGAGGATTGGGAGCAGTTCCGCAGGAATGGCTGCTTGGTAAAAATTTCAGAACAAACTCCAGAAGTCTCGAACAAATGCAATGGTGGCCTGCCAAACGCATTCGCCAATACCAATTAATAAAGCTGCGTGAGATAATAAAATTGGCTTATGATAAAACAGAATTTTATCGAAACCTGTTCGACTCTTGCGGATTCAATCCTGAGGATTTCGATTCTCTCGCTGACACGAAAAATCTACCTATAATCGACAAGCAAGTTGTAATTGACAATATCAGCGATATGTATACCAAATCCATAGCTGATAGAGATATTGACTTCATATCTACCGGAGGAACAAGCGGCACACCTCTCAATTTTTATATAAATGCGAACCGCTCCTCTGTCGAATATGCTTATCTTACAGCAAGTTGGGAACGAATCGGATATAAGCCAGGTGCAACGATGGCAGTGCTTCGCGGTAGAGTAGTGCAGCCGGACAGGAAAGGCTTGTATCATGAATATGACCCGATTCTGCGACATCATTATTACAGCAGTTTTCATTTGTCCGATGAAAATATCGCGCGCTATTTAAATCATATTGCTGGTATCGGCCCCTGCTTTCTGCATGTATATCCATCGAGTGTAACAACTCTGGCAAGGTACCTTCAGCGAAAAAGCCGACAGGCTCCGAAGAATATTCAGTGTATTATAGCTGAATCCGAAATTGTATATCCCGAACAGAGACAGATGGTTGAGGATGTATTTAAGTGCCGTCTCTTTTCGTGTTATGGGCAGTCCGAAAAACTCGTGCTCGGAGCGGGATGTGAGAAGTCGGATGACTATCATGTCTGGCCCACTTACGGCTATTTCGAACTGCTCGATAAAGATGGAAATACAGTTGCGACACCGGGACAAGAAGGAGAAATAGTTGGAACGGGATTTATAAACACTGTGATGCCTTTCATTCGCTATCGTACCGGAGACATGGCAACTTATGTCGGCGATCATTGCGAGGCATGCGGACGCGAACATCCTGTAATTCGTGACATTCGCGGTCATCGTACGCAGGAGGTTTTGATTACATCCGACGGCTCAGAAATTTCGTGGACGGCGCTAAATATGCATGATGATACATTTGCAAATGTCAGACAATTTCAGTTTATGCAGGAAACACCTGGCAAGGCCATTCTTCGCATCGTGCCATCAGAAGGCTTCAATAAAAAGGATATCAACCGAATACAAATGAGAATGAGTACAAAACTGAACGGCAGACTCAAATTCAGTATTGCCAAGGTCAAAGAAATTGCTCTTTCTGCCAGAGGCAAAGCGATATACGTTGACCAGCGAATTTCGATGGATAAACAAAAGTAATATGCAAACAATAAACTGGTATTATCAACGTCTTAAAGCAATGTCACCTGGCGAAGTCGCGTGGCGAGTGCAATCCTGCCTGCGCGACAATAAGGATAAATTACTTCTAAAACAAAGACAGAAAGCAAGAAGTCTTTCTGTTATTTTCAACGGAGATAGTGACACAGCTAAAACCGGTTTTCACGTCGCCGATGCAAGCCTGATAAGAAAATCCGAGATGGTTGATGAACAAACAGAGCAAACTGCTTCTCTCATGGCAAGAGCGGAGAAGCTTCTTCAAAATCGGTTCACTTTTTTCGATCTGAAAGATAAATTTCTCGGTAATCCCATAACATGGAATCGCGACCATAAAGTTGGCAAAGATACACCAATGATTTTCAGTCCATCTATAGATTATCGTGACATAAGGGAAGTCGGAGACTGCAAATTCGTATGGGAGCCGAATCGTCATCATCACCTTGTCGTACTGGCAAGAACTTATCATTCGAGCAGAGACGAAAAGTACGCAAAAGCAGTTGCCGAACAAATAGAAAGCTGGCTCGACCAAAATCCTTACGGTCTCGGCATGAACTGGCGAAGCGGCCTCGAGCTGGGAATAAGACTTATTAACTGGGTATGGGCTTTCGACCTGGTTAAGGATTCGCAAGCCATAAGCGGAGAAATCTATCAGCGTTTTATGGATTCTGTGTCACGACATATCTGGGAAATTGACAGGAAGTATTCTCGCGGCTCTTCTGTAAATAATCATCTGATTGGCGAAGCGGCCGGAGTATTCACTGCGGCAAGCTATTTCAACAACATAAAAAACGCATCTTCCTGGCGGGATAAAAGCAAAGAAATTCTCGTTCGTGAAATAATGAACCAGACTTATCCTGACGGCGGGAACAAGGAACAGGCTATCGGCTATCACATTTTCACACTGCAGTTTTTTGTCATAGCGGGTCTCATAGCTCGCGCTACAAAGCGGGACTTTCCTGAACCATACTGGTCGCGATTGGAAAAGATGTTTGAATATCTCGATAAATTAAGCGAAGGCGGCGACAACCTTCCAAACTTCGGCGATTGCGACGATGGCTACGTCCTTGATATCGGAAGTAATCCACACGCTGTAAAAGAATGGTTTGCAGTCGGTGCCGCTCTATTCAAACGAAACGACTTCAATACATCTCACGAAGATACTGAGACTCTCAATTGGCTACCCGGCTTATCGAGACAGGATGCCTGTATTTCTTTTAATAATAGAAAATTGTGCAGCGTTGCCTTCGAGCAAAGCGGAAGCTATCTTCTCCAGTACGGTGAGCTCAATTCGCGGGAGCAGATCAGCGTGGTATTTGACTGCGGCCCTCTGGGTATGGGAACGCTCGCCGCACACGGTCATGCTGACGCACTCAGCTTTACGCTTAGAGCGTTCGGCAAAGACATTTTGGTTGACCCGGGGACATATGACTACTTCAGTTACCCTCAGTGGCGCGAATATTTTCGAAGTACACGTGCGCATAACACAGTTGTCGTGGATGAAAAAGACCAGTCGGAAATGCTGGGTCTTTTCCTTTGGGGAAGAAAAGCTCAGGCGAACTGCTTAAGCTGGGAACCATCCGATGTTGGTGGTAGAGTCACCGGTGAACATAATGGATATGCAGCTTTGAGCAACCCGGTTATTCACAGGCGCACGCTGGAGCTGGACGGCAGGCAAGGAGTATTGACAATAAAAGATAAAATCACAGCAAATGATGAGCATAGCATTGCGATATATTTCCACCTGGCTGAAGACTGCATAGTAAATCCTGCTGGTCAGAATCACTACACGATTAATATTGGCCGCGATACAGTTGATATAAAGCTGGATTCCTCTCTCGATGTCGAATTGCACCGAGGAAGCACTAATCCAATCTGCGGCTGGGTCAGCAGGGATTATCATAAAAAAGAGCCTTCTGTAACTCTTGTCGGGAGATGCCGATGCAAAGGCGACTTATTGCTGGTCTGCAATATAAACGTGGGTCAGTTAAGTAAGTGACAGACAGCCTGAATCAGGAATATATGAAAGAACGAAAAAAGCTGCATAATCGATCGTTAATCACAGCCGCTGTAGCAGCCGCTTTTATGATGGTAATCTTCGGCGCCGCGCATCGCTCTCTCACCACCCTGCTATCGATTCCCGAAAACTTTTCTTCTATGCCTCCTGATGCCCTGGATGAATTTCCTATGCAAATCAATCAGTGGGTTGGCGTGGAAGAGCCTCTCGACGAAGCTGTTATCGAAGCTACAGATACCGATGCGCATATAAGTCGAAGATATTACCGATATGATTCACCGCAGGAGGTCTGGCTTTATATCGCGGCAGGAAAAAGAGCTCGTGACCTGATGCCGCATCGTCCTGAGGTTTGCTACATAGGAGCAGGCTGGACTCTGACTAACAACGATTCCAGGGAACTATCCCTCGATAGCGGGACAGTTTTACCATGCAATATTTTTCAATTTACAAAAGGGACTTTGAATCCGAAAAAAATAGTAATCCTGGATTATTATATAGTTGACGGTCAAATCTGTCGTGACATTTCCCTCCTGCGTTCCAAAATCTGGCGAGGCTCAGGTTATGTCGATTATGTTATCCAGGTACAGGTCTTTGCGCCTGTGACAGCAGATCGCAGTATAGAATCGACAGAGAAAATGGTTCGTGGATTTGCCTGCGAATCATGCTCGTCCATCATCCGGGTCCTCGAAGATGTCAAGACAAGCAAGGACCCGAATACACAAGGACAAAGTCAAGAAGGTTATTCGATGAGGAGTGAAAATTATTAACGAGAGCATCGATAGCAGATATATCAAAGAGCCGGATTTGTTAGAAAGATCCCGCGTCAGTCTGCCTGTTATTATTTCAATGGGATTGCTCGTTATGGGAACAACCGCATGGGCGTACTGGTCAACAATCACGGACCTCTTCAGAGAATGGAAGGGAAACGATGATTACTCGGCAGGTATGCTTGTGCCGCTGATTGCGCTCTTTCTTGTCTGGCACAGGAGAAAAGAACTCAGAGGAGCACAGGGCGTGCCATACTGGCCTGCTGTTGGTTTGCTCATGATAGCACAGGCGACAAGAGCGTACGGCTTGCTTTTCATGTATGAATCGGCACAGCGCTACTCATTAGTTCTTTCAATCTCGGCATTGACTCTTATGGTGGCGGGCACGCACGTTTTTCGCAAAGTGTTCTGGATAATGATGTTTCTTTTTCTTATGGCCCCCCTGCCGGGAAAGATTCATAACCTGATAAGCGGACCTCTCCAGAATTTTGCGACAAGCGGCTCGGTATTTCTCCTCGAGACTTTCGGCGCCGGGGTGCGCCGGGAAGGAAACATCGTTACTCTGAACTCTCAGATGACAATGGCAGTCGAAGAAGCGTGCAGCGGTCTGAGAATGCTCATGGCTTTCATCATTGTCGCAGCATTTGTAGCATTTATGGTAAAGCGCTCGCGTCTCCAGAAGACAGTACTGCTTTTATCAAGCGTTCCCGTAGCAATCATGTGCAACATTTTCAGGCTCTGCGTAACAGCTATACTGTTCAAGCACACAAACAGTGAAATCGCAGAGAAATTTTTTCATGATTTTGCAGGTCTGGCTATGATGCCGGCTGCCGTAGTGATAATGTTCGGCGAGCTCTGGATCATGAATTTATTAACTGAAAACGAAACCAGTTCGTAAAAAATCCCTCCTTTTCACTTCGATAAAAACCTCTTCCATTCCGAAGATTTAAGTTGCCGGAGAAATTCTATCCTGCTAATATAATATCGTTTGATAATTATAATTAGGTTTTCAAAGAAGATTTTTTCCAAAGGCATAACCAGTGAAACATGACAAAGAAAAAAGCATCCCGAAACTCCAGAGGAATAAAGGCAACGTTTTAACGATTCTTTGTTTGGGACTTGTCTGTCTTTTACAGGCCGGCTGCTCAACAACAGGACCGATAATAACTTTTGAAAATGAAGTTCTCGATTTCGGGCAGGTCAAACCGGGATCAAGTAATATCGGTGAGTTTAAGTTCGCGAACACTGGTGAAGAATTATTAAGTATCACAAATGTTGAGCGCTGCTGCGGCGTAGCTGCAAAGCTGGAAAAAACCGAATATGAGCCGGGTCAAAGCGGGTCTTTAAAAATAACTTATCCTGCTGCCAGCGTACCCGCCATTGTTAAGAGGATTGTCTACGTGAACACGAACGACAAAAACAATCCCAGGATAGCCTTAACTATTAAAGCGGAAATTGTAATGGGCGTGACCTGGGAGCCAAAAACAATTAAGCTCTCGCCGGATATGGAAAATGCGGGATGTCCGGAGATTACGATTAAAAGCATCGACTCGACAAAAAAATTCTCGATAAGACGCTTTGAATCTACCGCCGGTTGCATAACCGCGAGTATTGATCCGTCAGCACAGGCTGAGGTATTTAATATTCAGCCCATGGTGGATATCTCGCAACTTGAACAGCATCCGCGAGGTAGTATTATTATGGGTATTGTTCACCCTGAACCGAATGAACCGCCTGAGACAGTTACGATTTCATACGTGTCCGCCGAGAGATTTTCACTTTCTCCGCGATCATTGATCATGTTCTATTCAAACCCTGACGAACCTCTCATCAGGACACTGAAGATTATTAAAAATTACGGAGAGGATTTCGAGGTCGAGAACATATCTTCAAAATCACAACACGTGAAAGTGCTTGGAAAGCGGGAAATCGAGAACGGCTATCAGTTCGAACTCGAAATAAGTCCCATGCCGGTCAATGAGAAGAAAGGATTTAACGATACACTTGCACTCACCTTAAATAACGGGCAGAGAATTGAAATTTCCTGCCGGGGTATCTATTCTGTACCGGATGAAGAGGAAGAATAACAAAACCTCAATAACCTTTGCGGAATCAAATAAAAAAAGAAGGGCTTATTCAAGCCCTTCTTTTTTATGTTTAATGCAGATATGACTTATTCGATGATTTGACAATCAAGATCGTCGCCATCAACATAGCCATCGCAATCATTATCTATGCCATCGCCACATATCTCTTCTGTGGAACAGGAGACAAGCAATGCGCACTCGTCAAAGGCTTCGTTTATGGATGTAATTGCCACGTTAATAGCACTAAGCAGTTTCTTGGGAGCACCTTCTGCTATCGCAGCATTAGCCAAATCCAGTAAATCATATACTGTCGCGCCTTCTCCAAGAATTTCCATCACTTCCTTCGGAATAATGAACTGTTGAGGGCAGCCGCCTTCATAGGCAGTACAGAATACACCGTCTTCCTCTTCAGTACCTGGAAGTTCAAAGTCGCCCAAATTCTCATCAAGACGAGTATTAAGCGTCAAAGCTACAATCTGACCAATCAGAACGTTATTAAGCTCAGGCTTATTTTTCTTAACAAGACCAGCTGCTACCAGATTATCATGGCAATCCAAATCATCCTCAGGCAGAAGCGCAGGTGTGCCGCTTGCGGGCAGAAGCTCGATAATGCATGCGGCAGTATCAAATGTAAGCGATGCAATACCATCTTCGCCAACTACTACCGGGTCTGAGCCTGGTGTAACAGCATCAGCCGCATCAAGCAATTCAACCAATAGTTCCGTTGTCGGTATCCCAATCTCAAAATCGGGAGGCAGATAGAATTTTCCGCCGGCATTACCATAGAATCCCTGTGTTAAGCCGCAGTAACCTTCCACTTCCACATAAACTTCTTCGTTCAGGAAGTCGTAATATGTTCCGGGGCTTGCTCCGTCAGGCAGCGATATCAGGTAAGCATATTCATCACCTGTCTGCGTATCATCATATGGAAGTACCTGAGTCCAACCGGGGTACGATGCTTCTGTTACTCTGTATTCTCCAGCTGAAAGTTCATTGAAACAATAATCACCATACTCATCGGTAAACGTGCTGGCATAAGGTTCCCATGAATCACCGTCCCACCATTCCAGATAAATTTCCCAATCTTCCCCGGGACCTTCATCTTCAAGAAATTCGCCTTCTTCGTCCACCAACTGCAGCATCTTAGTACCGCAGATTGAATACGTCTCAGGCACTTGTTCATAATAAACCGTGAGTTTAAAAATTACAGCGCCCGGATTAAGCTGTCTGTAATAATCATCATTGTAATAAACAGGCTGGGCGGTATTGTTATATTCGTAAGGTGATTCATAAGAGTAGAATTCGTTGCCTACAAGTATTGTAAGCGTATTCCAGCCACTTACAAGCGAAGCGGCGGGAATAGTAACATTACCCACGGCAGTTTGCCAACCCTCGGAACCTACATTAGCTTCAGACAAATCAGACAGCCACCATTGTGCGGTTTTAGCTGTAGCAGAATGAGCTAATGAAGACTCAGACCAGTCCGCATCGTTAATCCAAACCTCCCAGCAATTATCCGCCGCAATGCGCAGGTTACTCTCAGAAGGAGTTCCATCAATATAGAAATCCTGTTGTATGACAACGACACGTCCCCATGTCGATGCAGCAAGATCATACAAATCATCACTTGGGGAGTAAACGGCATTAGGATCTTCAGATGCGGCTGTCTCCCAAATCCAATTAGCTCCGGGTGCTTGAGTCGCGAAGTCATACGTTGGAGCAACTCCGCTATCCCATATTGAACCAGCAGCAGGACCATCCGAATAAACAGTGTTAGGAGGCGGGTCTCCTGCCCAGGTCATTGGTTCATTGGCATCTACAGCCGCCATTGGGGTGCCACTCAGGTCAACGAAAGTTGATGTGCCACCAGCTTTGTTGTAAACACCAACGATATTCAAATCCGGATCTGTCGGATCGCTGACGTATATGTCCGTAACCGCAATGACCTGGGTTGAACATATACCGACTAAAATCGCGCCTAATAGTAGTAGTTTTGAAGTTCTCATAGTTCTCTCCTTTTTAACAAATAGATTTTTCTTTATTCTAAGCTTCCGCTGAAGCAGCCGGCTTTTGTTGATGAAAATTCCCAATCCTGCTTTCTATGCTGTAATTATGTAACAGCATACGAAGGTTACCTTTCTTCCTTGTAAGGTTGTTATAGATTAGCATACCTCCTTTCTTTTCAGCAAAGCCTGGCAAACGGCGGAAGCCATAAATTCCTCTGCCCGGTATTTAGATCCGTGCAGACAACACACCAAACATTTATGTAATGTAGCAAGCAGACAATTAGGGTGTATTCTGCCTTTCTACCCTTAACCTATTCCTACACCATGATAGCCGCTTTTGTTAATTTAG
>JARRRJ010000036.1:0-11848 GCA_037380865.1 Sedimentisphaerales bacterium | reverse complement strand
AAAAAAGAGGGTATTATCAGACCCTATGGTATGGCATTGTACGATGGCAAATTATATGTCTGTGATACAGGAGTAAGAATGGTTGAGGTACTTGATCTCAAAAATCGAACCTTCAGCTATTTAACAACAGATAAGCGATTAACAAATCCAATAAATATCTATATAACGAATGACGGCACTAAATATATTTCTGATCCAACTGCAGGAGCGGTGTTTGTTTTTGATAATAAAAACATTTTAACAGCAATATTAGGTAAAGAATTAGATATAGCTCCAATAGATATCGCTGTACGTGACAGGCGATGTTATATATCTGATTTTAAAAGCAATCAGGTAGTAGTTTTTGACATCCCTGCAGATAAAGAAATTATGCGAATCGGCAGTAAGAATACTGCCCAGCCTCAATCAATGAATGATCTTCCCGCAGGCCAAATTGCATTAATCAGTGACTTAACTCTGGATGATCAGGGCAATATCTATGTAACCGATAAAGCCGCAGGCAGAATTACGAAGTTCGACGGCTCAGGAAAAGTGCTTGCCGTAATCGGACGATTGGGTTCCAACGTGGATGAGTTCATTAGACCTAAGGGTATTGCAGTTGACCGGGAAAACAGAATATGGGTAGTTGACTCTGCACCGGAAGTTACCAAAATATACGATGAAAAAGCACGTCTCCTTTTGTATTTTGGTTTACCTGGAAACGAGCCGGGAAATATGAATCTACCGGTGAAAGTATGTCTGGATTATAATAATATCGAGTATTTTAGAAAGAACATTGCCCCGGGAGCAAATATTGAATTCCTGGTTTTGGTCTCTAATCAATATGGTTTGAATAAAATCAACGTATACGGTTTCGGGAATTTTCAGGCATATAATGAATATGCAAATTCGAATATCAACTCAGGAGCAGGTCAGAAGCTCAAAAGAGAAACACAACCAGAAGTTAATTCCTCTTTGATACCGGGTGCGATACAACCTGAAATACCAGTTAATAGTCAAATTGACCAAAACGGAGAGACAGCTGACCTTTATTATCAGAGTATTGCATTATATCGCAGCGGCCAGCTTGAAAAAGCCAGGGAAGGTTTTACTGAAGTTCTGAAAAGAGGATCTATTCCAGCAGAAATGGCAAAATCTATAAGGGAGCAGCTTTATGATATAAACGCTGAAATAGCAACTGATAAGGAAAAACAGGATAATGCCAACCTGTATTATCGCTCTATGTCACTGTACCGCGCAGGAAGACTAAAGGAAGCTAAGGAAGGTTTTATTAAGGTTCTTAACAGCGGCCTTATTCCCACTCCGATGCAGGAGACAATCGAAGGGTATCTTGGGAAAATTGATAATTCTCTAATGAATAAATAAATTAGTAAAAATGAGAAGGGTTAAAGAAAATATATACGTGTCCTCCCAATTCAGACTAAGTCAGATCTGGATTTGAAAGGAATTATGCTGTGTCGGCAAGAATAAAAGAATATAGACATATTAAAATAATAGTGCTTATGATATGTAGTATTCTGACATTTTTATTTGACGGGGTACCACCTTTGGGACAGAAAAAATCGGAATCTGAATTGGTTTATGCTGATTTTCGAATAACTTCGCAAGTGCCTGAAGGACCTGTATGGTATGTGCATGAGCCGAGAAAGGACTGCACAAACTGCCATGACAAAAGCAGGCAAAAAAATATGTCTCCTCAAACATATTTAAAGGCTCCTGTCCCTCAGTTATGTTATAATTGTCACTCTGATTACAGCACTTCCAATCAATATGTTCATGGTCCTGTAGCCGTTGGCCAATGCCTGTATTGTCACAATCCCCATGCATCTCAAATTAAACATCTTCTCATAGAGTCTGAACCGGAATTATGTTATAAATGTCACGATCAGTATGCAGTAGAATTGATACCTGGTCATTTCTCGAAAGAGATGAGTATGTGTACAAATTGTCATAATCCTCATTCAAGTTCAATAAGATCACTCCTTAGAGTTCAGCCGAATCGAATAGATGAAGTTTACAGCGGCAGAGCTTCAGAGCAGACAAATATTGTACCTCAGACTTCGGATAAAAAAGATGTGCTCCAGATATTTTCGGATATCAACACATTAATAGATAAGGGTGATCTTCAAAAAGCAAGATTATATTTACTCCAATACAAGGACAGTACGGCAATCAACGCTCAGGAACGAGAAAAAATTTCTGAAATTCTTAAATTGATTGATGATACCCTGGCCAAAAGTTACGAGAGAGGTTCGGAAAAACCAGCTTCAGAGCCTGAATCAAGTGGCAGTCAGTCATCTTTAAAAGCACAGAAAATTGCGGACCTTTATTATCGCAGCCTGCAATTCTATCGTGATGGAAAGCTCTCAGAAGCAAGGGACGGTTTTATTCGTGTAATAAATAGCGGCACGATTCCTCCTGCGATGGAAAAAACTATAAGAGATTATTTGTCAGATATCGAAAACAGATTATCTAAACAAAATCAGTAGTCAATTTATATGGCAGTTAAAGGGAAAGTATTATTAGAATGAAAAGGGACTTCATATTATAGAATTAAATTCTGGAAATATGGTTTGTTGAAACAGCGAAGCAATAAGTCAAAATACCTGATTTCGATGCCAGTTATATCGGCTGGAATGTACTTGTTATTTGGATTGATAAGTATATGCTTGTTTTTTCTGACCGGCTGTAATGTGAATGTTGAGGGTCAGCAAAGGCCGCTCTTGAAAAATAAGGGAATTAATGGTGACCTTGAATTTGTTGCTGAGAATAGAACTGATGAACAAGGGATCGCCGATAACAAACGAAAAAGTGAAACAAATGTGACAGAAGAAAGAATAAGACTAAAAACAGAAGGTGATATATACCATCCTGATTTTCTGCTGTTTAATGCTGCCGTCGGATTGGGCCTGGCACAGCAAAGGATTAATTCGGATGAAGCGTCCGGCAGCAATAGTGAATCACTTGATACTTATGACTTTTTTGCTCAATTACTGAGAAAGAAACCATATCCGCTTTCTTTTTATGCAAACAAGTCAGAGAGCTTAATCCCGCGTCAGTTTCTCGGCTCCTTAAGAACCGACAGAGAAAACAGTGGCGGCTCATTATTTCTGAGGTCAAAATGGCCTATGGTATTTCAGTACAACACAAGTAAAACCAGTCAGGACAGTCTTACGTCACTTACGAGTGATTTCTTTCAACGGGAGGATGAGAAGTTCAACTATTCATTAAGCCATGATTTTAGCGAATCATCTCATATAAGCTTTGACTTCGAAAAAAGCGACATTTCTCAAAAGACTGTTGGAGCAACTATTAAAGACCAGGCTGAAAAATATTCTCTCTTGCATAATCTAACATTTGGCTCTCAAAAGCAAAACAACCTGAACTCCTTTTTTTACTATGTCAATCAGACAGGATCATTCGATTTTAAGAATCTGCAATGGGAAGAACGGCTTAGACTCCAGCATACGAAAAGTTTCTTAACTAATTATGATCTGAGATATACTGATTCGAAAAGAGATACCATCATAAGCAAAGAAACCCGGGGTCAGGTCGGATTTGAGCACAAGTTATTCGAGAGCCTGGTGACAGCAGGAAGCTTTTTTGCTTCGTCAACCAACCTCGATACCCAGGGAGACCTTTTCCAGAGAGGAGGGATTCTGGGATT
This sequence comes from Sedimentisphaerales bacterium, assembly GCA_037380865.1. Classification (GTDB taxonomy): domain Bacteria; phylum Planctomycetota; class Phycisphaerae; order Sedimentisphaerales; family Anaerobacaceae; genus JAFGPS01. Next base: position 8,181 of record JARRRJ010000036.1, on the reverse strand, counting down.
TAATTATCGCAAGAAAAATCCATGGGGTTTTCTACTCAGCTCATACTCGACAAGTCTGACGCGCAGTAGACAATCCGGTGGTACCGGGACAGGAGTAGTGATAAATGAACCGCATAACGCTACTGAGCTTATTCCTGTTGAGCTTGACAGAACTAATATTGATATTTCTTCAATTCGAGTTAAAGACTCTTCAGGCCTGCTATATCAGGAGGGTGAGGATTATATTATAACTCAAATTAATGGAAGAGTATTATTAAACATAATAACAGTAGGTGGTGTGACTCCCCCAAACTTTATCGAAGGTGAAGAATTCTTTGTCGATTATAATTTCTTTGTTGAACCGGAAAGAAAGGAAGAGACCATTCGACAAATATTTACGGTCAGAGAGCGTTTGGAAAACGGATTATCCCTGTATTTTTCACATCGTAAACAGAATCAGGATGTGAGTTCAACTGTGACCGATATTACAGCGGATGAATTTACAGCTAATACAGTTGGTACGGATTTTAATAAACAGGGTCTTTTTTTACAGGCAGAATATAGTGACGAAAAATCAACTCAAATTCCTTCAAGAAGAAAAATGATTCAGGGCAGATACAGCCGGCTTATCGGTAAAAATACAAATGCAAATGGGGGAGTATCGAATCAATGGCTGGACTTTGGTGAGCCGGATGCAAGAGATGTTGTACTTTTTAAAGCCGGTGCTGAGCTGTCAGCAGGACTGACAAAAAATTGCAGCGTTTCTGCGCGAACAAATTATCGCGACGAAAATGACAGCAGATTAGGAGTGACCAGGGGATTTCAGATAAACTCGGAATTAAAGTATAACATTCGTCAGCTTAGTATCACCACAGGAGTTGAAATTAATTCTTTAGATCGAAGAAATGATAAAATAGATGGAAGTTTTCTGTATTTTCAGTTGAAACGGTTCTTTTAATTTGTAACAGGATGTGTAAAATATGAATGTGTATAAAAAAATATTTAAAGATAATATTAATTTATATTTGAAAAGCATTTCATGTTGCATATTGTTGGCGCTCTTGAATGGATGTGACGGCTCTCAAAAAGAATTATCCTTTGCTCCTGAGCAGGTTCTCATCTGGCCGGAGGCGCCGGAGAAACCGCGTATAAGATATCTGGCGGAATTATCAACGGAAAATGACTTGAAAAAACCAAATGTCTTTGATTTGGGAGAATTGATTTTTGGCAAGAAGGAAGTCGGAGTTCTTATTGCTCCTTACGCGATAGCAATTACTCGGGATTACAAGCTGTTTGTAACTGATACTTCTACAGGAACAGTTCATATTTTTGACCTGGTAAAAAGGCAGTATAGACAGTTTGGTAAAATCAGCAGTAAAGAGAGACTGCAAACACCGGTAGGTATTGCAGTTGCTGATAATTGGGTATATGTAGCTGACAGTATGCTGCGCAAAGTGTGTGTATTCGATATCAAAGGAAAGTATCTTTTTTCTTTCGGAGATAATCAACTAAAGAGACCATCCGGTATTGCATACCAGAAAGGCAGCAAAGAAGTTTTTGTTACTGATACTGCCGCTCATACAATAATGGTTTTTACAAACGGAGGAAAATTTATTAAAGAAATAGGTTCAAGAGGTACGGGGGTAGGCCAGTTTAATTTTCCCACTCAGCTATGGATAGATAAAAATAGAAAAATATATGTCAGTGATACGTTGAATTATCGAGTTCAGGTATTTTCTGATGAATGGAATCCTCAAATGGTATTCGGCCGGCAGGGAGACAGGCCGGGAAACTTTGCACATCCATGTGGGATTACGACAGACAGCTTCGGTAACATTTATGTCTCAGACAGACAATTTGAAAACGTCCAAATATTCAACTCCCAGGGTCAAATACTTATGGCTTTCGGACATGAGGGGACACGTTCGGGACAATTCTGGCTGCCTTCCGGAATCTGTATAGATGATCATAACAGAATTTTTGTAGCTGATACGTTCAATAAGAGGGTTCAGATTTTTCAACTCCTGGAGCAAGAGGATCAATGAAAATCGGATTTAAATTAATAATAAGCGTTCTCATATCAGTTATCATATTCGGCTCAACAGTACAGGGACAAATAGAGAATACACCTCATGACTTGTCGGCTGTGTCCGGTGGAAATGCCTGTAGCTTCTGTCATACGCCCCACGGTGCTGTTTTAGGAACACCTCTCTGGAACCACAAGCTTTCCGAAGCTGTTTATAATATCTACCAGAGCTCTTCACTGGAAGCTAATGTAGGGCAGCCGACCGGATCAAGCAAATTATGCCTTAGCTGCCATGATGGTACAGTTGCCTTAACACAGACTATAACAAATGGATCCGGAGGAGGTTCTTATATAAAACCCGGTGCAGCAAATCTGGGAACTGATCTTTCTGACGATCATCCTATTAGTTTTGTTTATTCTCCCGCATTGGCAGTAGAAGATAACCAGCTTCGCTCCCCTTTAGCGCTGCCTGAGCAGCTTAAACTCGATAAAACGAGCGAGCTGCAATGTACAACATGTCATGATGCTCATAATAATCAGTACGGTAATTTTCTGGTAATGCCTAATCGTCAGTCCAGACTATGTGTATCATGTCATAATTTAAATGGATGGATTTCGTCAATTCATGCGGTTTCCACAACAACTTCTTCCGTTGCTGACGACACGTATCTGCAAAACAGTGAATATGAAACTTTATCTGAGAACGGGTGCCTCAATTGCCATAGACCACATTCTGCAGGAGGACACGAGAGACTTCTTCATTTTAGTAAACTGGAAGAAAACTGCCTGGATTGTCATGATGGATCGGTTACTCTGACAGATATAAAAACTGATCTGTCAAAGATTAGCAGTCATGACGTAACTAAATATCAGGATATACATGATCCCAGGGAATCTCCGACATTATCAGTTATGCATGTTGAATGCGTAGATTGTCATAATCCACATACTACTAAAAATGGTCCTGCCCGGGCACCTGTAGTTCCTGGTGCTATGCAAAATGTTTCGGGGGAAACAATTCTCGGGAGCCCGACACAACAGGTTCAATATGAATATGAAGTATGTTTTAAATGTCATGGAGATAATCCGAATCGGATTCGTTCCATAATCACAAGGCAAATAACACAGACAAATACTCGGCTTGAATTTGACCCATCTAACCCATCTTTCCATCCTGTAGTATCTTCCGGTGTGAATCAAAACGTTCCCAGCCTGATATCGCCCATGACAGTAGCTTCGATTATCTATTGTATGGACTGCCACAGCTCTGATAGTTCTTCAACAGCCAGAGGGCCTCACGGCTCAATTTATCAATATCTTTTAGCCTGGCGTTACGAAACCTCGGATTTTACCCAGGAAAGCAGCTTTTCATACGAACTTTGCTATAAATGTCATAGTAGAAATAGTATTTTGAATGACGAAAGTTTTACAAAACACAAGGAACATCTGGATGAACAAATTCCATGCTCAGCATGTCATGACCCGCATGGAATTAGTACTGCTCAGGGAACGCGCCTTAATAACAGCCATCTTATCAATTTTGACATATCAATCGTACAGGCTGATCCCACAACAGGGCGGCTGGAATTTGAGGATACAGGTTTGTTTCACGGCCGATGTTATCTGAAATGTCATAATAAAACACATTCACCGGGGGATTACTAAAAAAGGAAAACGTTAAAAAATATGTAGGAACAATAATCACAAAAGAAATTTCTTATCTTATTTAGAATAGAAATATCTGAAGAAATTGATAGTACAAAGGAAAACAATGAAGACAAAAGTATTAGTAAAAATTTTAGTAGGTATTTTTGTGATTGGTGGTGGTTTAGGGTATTTCATATTCCAGACAATTCAGTCTTCGTATGCATATTATTTTTCAGTGGATGAATTCTCAGCGAATGAATCTTCCATGATGGACCATTCGTTACGAATTGCCGGGCGAGTTAAACCTGGCAGTGTCGTCCGTGATTTGGAGGCTATGAATTTATCCTTTATATTAGCCGGAACAAAAACAGAAGTTCCGGTTATTTACAAAGGCGTAATACCTGATAATTTTACAGAAGACATAGATGTTGTGGTTGAAGGAAGGCTTGATGTCGATGGAACTTTCAAAGCCGATACACTTTTAACCAGGTGCGAATCCAAGTATAAAGCGAAAGTAGATTAATTATGGCTGAATTAGGAAGCTTTGCTCTGATTCTCTGCCTGTTCCTAAGCGGCTATGCGATTTTAATTGATTTGGTCGGTAATTTACGCGGCAGACCTGAATTAAACAAAAGTGCAAGCAACGCGGTCATAGCAACATTTGGCTGCCTGACAGTCGCCACCGCAATCCTCTGGATTCTACTAATTAGAGGTGATTTCAATGTCAAATATGTAATCGAAAACACATCCAAAGCTCTTCCTTTTGTGTACAAGCTTAGTGCGTTATGGGCTGGAGCTGGAGGTTCACTCTTACTATGGCTATGGCTGCAAACCGCCTTTACTGCGATTGCTTTTAGCGGAATTCAGCCAAATAAAAGGAATTTTTTCGCCAATTCCAGAATAATAGTTAACCTCGTAAATGTTTTCTTTTTGCTTGTATTGATTTTTGACAAAAATCCATTTGCTCTGGCTAAAGTTAAGGTTTCTGATGGTGCCGGACTTAATCCTCTTTTACAGCATCCGGCAATGGCTCTGCATCCACCGGCTCTGTTTATAGGTTATGCGGCTTTTGCAATTCCTTTTGCATGGGCTTTTGCCACGCTGAAATGGGATAATTCCAAAGGTCTCCCTCCTGTTTTCAGACAGGCTCGAATCTGGACATTGGCCGCATGGTTGTTTCTGACTATAGGTATTGCACTCGGGGCGTGGTGGGCTTACGAGGAACTTGGATGGGGAGGTTATTGGGCATGGGATGCAGTAGAAAATTCTTCACTCATGCCATGGATAATCGGTACTGCCTTGCTGCATTGCTTCCTGGTTTACAAACAAAATACCTATATAGCTAAATGGCTGATTTTACTTAGCCTCGGAACTTACAGCCTTTGTGTTTTCGGAACATTTCTTACTCGATATGGTCTTGTTTCCAGTGTTCACGCGTTTCCGGATCCTGGACTTGGAATTCTGTTCATAGTTTTACTCGTCATCGCATGGATTATTGCAGGATTACTTGCGCTGCTTAAATACAGTAAAGATAAGAATAAAGCAGCTTCAGTAACTGTTAAAAGTCAAAAATTCATAATAGTAAACAACTGGCTTTTTGTGTTGATTATGTTTGTTATTTTTATTGGTACTTTATTCCCTTTTTTCAGCGGTCTTTTCAGTAAAAATAAGATAACTCTTAAACCGGATTATTTCACAAAAATTACCGCACCAGGCGGGCTGTTACTGTTGCTCTTATTATCTGTATGCCCTTACCTTGTAAGGTACGGATTAAAGAAGAACTGGCGTACGATTGGAGGTTGTATTGCTGTCGTATTAGCTGCGGCTGTATGGATTCTGACTAATAAAATTGCGCCTGCTGTTCTTATTCTCTGTGGTTTTGCATTTGTAAATCTGGCAGGCGACTTTATAGGTAGAATAGCAAAAAATAAAACAGGAGATAAAGATCGGTTGAAACCACGTCTTAATCTTAGATGGTACGGCGCGAGGATCGTCCATCTGGGAGTAGTAATGGTCTTTTTGGGTATTGCCGGTTCAGGCGGATATGGTTCAGAAAAACAAGTAGCTCTGAATCTTGCAAGCAAAGTCAACGTGTTAGGTTACAATATGACATTTGAAGGATTCGAAGCAGAACATGGTCCAAACTATGCGGCTGTTAAGGCCAATATCAAAGTAGAAAAAGATGACAAGTTATTTTTCCGGATGAATCCGTCACAGTCTGTTTACAGCGATTCGGGAAAACGTACATCCGAAGTGGATATTAGAAGGTCACTCGGCGGAGATTTATATCTGGCACTGAATGAAGCGGACATAACCAACAAAATTATAAATCTTAATGTTATGATCAAACCATTGATTGACTGGATTTGGATAGGCTGCATTGTTTCTATATTCGGAACAATTTTAGTCCTGGTTTCATCTTATCTTCGAAAGAAAACCAGTTCTGAAGCCGAAGGAGAAATTAACCATGAGTAATCTAAAATGGATTATGCTCATCATATGTGTATTATTTGTGGCATGGCCGATATTCTCGAAACGCTCAGACCACAGAAAGCATGATTAGGAGGATTTCGTTTGAGATTGTTCTATATAACACTCGTTTCATTTATAGCTCTTTCATCTTTTGTCTTTGCGAATACAGAGACAGAGAATAAATCATTGACGACTTTAACTGTCGAAGTTGTAAATAAAACAGAAAACGGAACACCAGTGGAAAATGATGAAGTTATTCTTCAAATTTTCCAGTATCAACAGTTATACAGCACTCTTGAGGGTAATACCTCTGAAAATGGCAAGGCTGTTTTTGAAAATGTCCCTGCAGGTGCTCAGTTTATTGCACTTCCACGAGCTAAACATAAAGAAATGATGTTCACAGGACAGGCAGTTAAATTGGATCCGACTCAAGATAAATTAGATGCCCAGGTTGAAGTTTTTGATGTCTCCACAGATAAATCAAAACTTTCCGTACAAACGCATCATCTTATTATAAAAGCATCGCCTGAGACAAAAGTCCTTGAAATAACAGAGCTTATGCAAATAGTTAACTCATCGGACATGGCAATCAGCTCGAACGAAAGAGATGAGCAGGGTAATTCCATGTCCGATGAGTGGTAATTCCATCGTTCTTAATATAATGCTTCCTAAGGGCTTCAGCAACCTGCAATGGAGCAGCTATTTTGAAAAAAATGCCATTGTTGTTACAAAAAATGGTTTTTATGACGTGATGGCTGTGCCGCCTGGTAGTTATTCGGCTACCTTTTCATATACTCTCGATGTCACCTCTTCGACAATGGACATTGTAAAGAAGATATCCCTGCCGACGGCTAATTTCATGATTTTCGCCCAGGGTAGTGCCGAGTTACGGAGCCGCAGTGATGCTGATAAACAAACCATGAATATGAATGGTGTTTCAATGGAATATTTGAAGTTCACCAATCTTGCTCCGGACGAAGAAATTTCGTTTCAGGTTGCCGGACTGAAAGTTGACAAACACAACTGGATTACCTGGATTGTCTTGACTGCGGTCTTTGTTGCTATGATAATTCTTGCCATTGTCCGCTCGGGAACAGCTAAAAACTGATCGGACAGAAAATTTTGGTTTTGGATTTCAGGATGCAAATAGAAAATCAAAAAAGTAGCAATGGTGACAGTACTATTGTGGTGAACTCTGTCAGAAAGGCTTTTACATCGAGATTGGTGCTGGATGATGTCAACCTCTGTGTCAGGAAAGGTCAGTCGCTATGTTTGTGCGGCGTTAACGGTGCCGGAAAGAGTACACTTCTTCGCATAATCACAGGTCTTCTCGAACCCGATCAAGGTTCGATAGAAATATGCGGCTTCAACCTGAAGAAAGATCGGGAAAAAGCGAAAATGCTTTTCGGAGTAATCTCACATAAAAGCATGGTTTATCCGGATTTGACAGTCATGGAAAATCTAACATTTTTTGCACGCCTTTACGGAGTTAAAGATAGTGTTCCCCGTGCTGAGCAGTTGCTCAGAGACACAGGGCTTGAACCTTATCGATACGACAGAACGCATATTCTTTCCAGGGGGCTTCTTCAGCGTCTGGCAATAGCTCGTGCGCTTGTGAATAAACCCGTTGTGTTGATAATGGACGAACCTTTTACCGGCCTGGATGCTGAATCGACAAAACATCTCATCGCCATATTGTCAGATTTCGCCGATAACAGCGGCACGATAATTATGACTACTCATGATATAAGAATCGGTATAAGCTGCTGTGACCGTGTTGCGGTGTTGGATAAACAAAGGTTAATTTTTGATTCTCTGGTTCGTGATGTTGATACTGACCGTTTCACACAGGATTATCTATCATACGCAAGGAGTAAAAATTGAGCTATTTCTGGCCGAGCTTCAGAGCAGTCTTTGTTAAGGATATTATTATCGAGCTGCGCTCAAAGCAGGTCTTGCCTACGATGATAGTTCTGGGTATGCTGATAGTGTGGATTTTGCTAATATCCGGTGAAGCCGCTTAAATCGACACTAAAGTTATGGGTCCGACTGCGTTA
>JARRRJ010000035.1:0-9060 GCA_037380865.1 Sedimentisphaerales bacterium | reverse complement strand
TTGTCGTGTTGTCGGCTGAGGATTCTTCCCGGGCTTCAGCCATGGGCAGAACAAAAGCAATCATTAGCGTAATAACTGTAATAATGGTTAAGGTCTTCATTTTCTTATATCTCCAGGTTTTCTTTTCCAGCCAGCTTAATCGAACCAGCAGTTTGTTCGCGTCTTCGAACAATCCGAGCAGGCCCAGACCAGGTTCGAGAGGCCTGGTCAGAAACTGTCCGGCTATATCGATTAAGGTTTGCCGGTATGCGTTCGTTTTGTGTTTGAGAATGCGGGCGACTGTCGCATCACAGCACAGTTCCCGTAAATGGATAAATTGTCTTCGGACTATCCACAAAAGGGGATTAAACCAATAGACAATCTGTAATATAAGGTAAAAGCAGTGCACGATCGGATCGCCGCGCTTGATATGTGCCAACTCGTGGAGAAGCACGTGCTCAGCGTCTTTACGTGACAGCTTTTTCAGACAGCCTTTCGGCATTAGAAGCACAGGCCTGAATATCCCGAAAACGGCGGGACAAACTACATTCCGCGTGACGACAATACCCGGAATTCGACGAAGCTTTAACTGCCGGGCACATTGTGACATCGTCAGATGAAACGATTGAGGTACCCCGGGAGTCGAGCCTGCTCGGGATTGACATGCCCGTAGATTTTTCAATCGCCGGATGAGCGAAAATCCGAGCGCAGCCATTCCAAAAAACCATATCGTCATTGCGTAACTTTGCCAGATAAGCCCGACATTCGGAGATTCCGGCGCTGTGCCTGAAGATGTGAAAACATCAGGCTCAGGCTTCTGCTGTTCGAATGTCACTTGCGGCTGTCGATACGTCTCCTGTCCGATTGCAACAATTGAATCGGAAGAAATAATAAAAGGAGAATATTTGATTGTAGAAGGTTCTTTCGTATCGTAGCTGACAAGTTGGCCAAGACCGGGCTTCACTCTCTCCACAAAAGAGCCAGGCATAGAAATGCCGGGTGGAAGTACAAGCTTGACCAGAACCAGTAGCCAGAGAGCGTAACGCAACTGCGGCCAGGCCCATCGCTTAACAAGGGTATCGATACAAGCAACAATAATAATGAACAGTCCGACCTGCCAGAACATGGCTGCCATCCAGTTCCACCACATACATGATATATTGTTGATTATATTAATCATTTGTCTTCTCCATTATTTTTTTCCTGAAGGACATTCAGTATTTCCCGCCTTTGTTTTTCACTGAGCTTTTGCTCCTCGATCAAAAAATGCATCAAAGGACCTGTAGCACCGTTGAAGGCCTGATCCAGGAGCGACTTAAACGCGCTCGAGCGAGCCACTCGCTGCGAAATCAAGGGCCTGTAATAACTCGTGTTGCCCTGCTTGTACTCGGATAGCGCTTTCTTATCCACGAGCCTGTTGAGCATTGTCTTGACTGTTGTATAAGCCCAGTTGACACGTGAGGGCAGCCTTTCCATGAGCTCTCTGGCGCTAGCCGGATTGTCCTGCCACAACACGTTCATAATTTGCCATTCTGTTTTCGATAACTTCATTTAATTTGCTCCTTCTACAATCGTAGAAGAATTTTACTACATTTGTAGAAGTTGTCAACGCAAATTTCTTCGAAAGTTTAAAATATTTTACAAAACCTTTGTTTTTGAACTAAAAATGCAGAAAAAGAACGAAAATATTTTCAATTTTTTATATTATAGAATGATTATCTCTTGAGTTTTGTGGAAGTTTTCAAAAGATTACACATGCCTGCGAGTCTTCGCAAAAGCCTGGAACCAATGGAAAACAAAAGATAATGACGCCCGGGTCTGCGACTGTGATGACTCTGTTTTGCCAGGCGTGTCGCGAACGTTTTTATTGAATGCGGCGGTTGTGATTTGAAAGGAATTTCAGAATGTCTCGTTTTACAATTTCCGCTATGATTTGAGTCTCGTCATTTTTTGTGTTGCTCGTGTTGAAGTGAAACATGGCCGGCTTGTTGCGATCTATCGGGGAGGAGTGATTATCCAGGATTCGATTCACGACATCGGATTCGCGAGATTTTTGGCTGTTCCTGGAGGTCCTGTCACTATTGCCATCTTTAGAAGGCGCTTTTCTTTTTACCGAAGCGGATTTTCTATGTTCGGCCATTATCTGCTCTGCAAGGTCGAATTTCGGTATATCATTTTGACTTTTCATCTTTACTCCCATTCGTCGCTCGTAACTCGAGACTCGGGTCTCGTGACTTCAAGTGCCGAGTTACGAGTTACGAGTCACGGATTTGAGGTCCCAGGGAAAGCTGGGTGAAATTGCCTGGTTTCAGGTTCTCGATTAAAGATTTGATGTCTTCAATAGTTACTTCTTCAATTGCTCTGATTTGACTTTCTATGGTAAGGTATTCCCGGAGGTAAACCCAGTTGAAGCCGAGTTCAATAAGCCTTCCCATAGGAAGCTCATTCTTTATCACCAGGGAGCTCAGGACTTTATTCTTGGCTTTCGTCAGCTCGTCTTCAGTAACGCCTTCTTTGCTCAGACTGTTAAAAATACCATTGATGATATCGAGCACTTTCGTCACGTTTTGCCTGCTGCACCGAATGTAAGTGTAAAATGTCCCGGTTCCATCCATTGCGCTGAACTGCATGGAAGCTGATTCAGCCAGAGCCTTATCCACAAGCTCCCAGAAGTATCGCGAGCCCACATCATCACCGATAATTGTTGCCAAAAGTGAAGCGGCGAATCTGGCATTATCCTGTGCGCTTACTCCCGGGCTCATCAGACAAATATGCTCCCGCGTGATATTTTCCTTTTCTATCCTTTCTTTCCTGCTGTTCCCTGAATAGCCTTTTATCTCCCTGGCAACATCTCTGCTCTGCCAGGAGCCGCACAATTCTTCTGCTACAGAACAGATTTGTTCGAAATCGTAATTACCTGCACAAGCCAGAGCTATATTATTCGGAGCGTATCGCGTCTCGAAGTACTGACGCATCTGTGCCGCAGTGAGATTGTCGATGCTCTCTACACTGCCCAGGACACTATTGCCGCACGGATGACCATCGAAATAGAGCGTTCTGCATCTATCTATCACATCGTAGCTGGGCATGTCCTTATACATGCCGATTTCTTCTTTGATAACGTTTTTCTCGATATCGAAATCTTCATTTCTAAGGGCCGGTCTCATTAATTCCGACCATAGTTTTGTTATCTCGACGATATATTCAGGCAGAATCGCTGCGTAAAAAACCGTATTTTCCTCGTTTGTAAAGGCATTGAACTGCGCTCCAGTGCGATCGAAGGCAAGATTGACCTCGAAAGGATTAAGTTTCTCAGTGCCTTTGAAAAGCATATGTTCGAGGAAGTGAGATACCCCGTTTATCTGCTCCGTTTCGTCGCGCGAGCCCGTTTTGACGAAGAAACCGACTGCGGCTGACTTTGCAGCCTTGTTTATTTCGCCTACTATGTTTAGGCCGTTAGCTAATTGTTTATGCCTGAATTCCATAAAAAATCCTGCGCGCATTGTAACAAGTGTTCTGCTTTATTGCAAAACAATTGGCGTTTGAATTAACCTGCGAATCTTCATACACTGGTGAGGGTTAGACTAATCCTCACGTTCATCAGGAAGGACTGCCTGAAAATGATACCCATTTTAACATTTACGTAATTTTTCCGCCTGTCAGGCGAGATTTTGGGACATTTATTAAAAAAATCTATAAATACCGGCATTTGTGACAATTTAATAAGACCATGAAGACGTTGAAAATCGTATAATAGTCGTGTTGATTTTAACATTTGACACCGGGTTTGCATTGTTGTGTAATAGATAAGCTCTCCCTTGAGAGCCTTTTTTTATTTTAGTATGTTCAGGCGTTTAGAAAGGACGATTTGATGAAGAAATTGCATTATGTCTCAGCGGTGTTGGCTTCCTTATTGGTTGTTTCTATTTTGGTTATTACAAGCTGCAAGAACAAAACTCCTCAGCCAGCGGAGACGAACGCGGTAAGTGCTCTACCCGGCACCACAGGCGCCAGACGCCCGATTGATATCAAGTTGGCGGATCCCAATGCAGTGGCCGCTACTGTTAACGGCGTCGAAATCAGGGAAAAAGAGCTTCAGGATATTATTGCTCCTGAGATTAACAGACTGAAGAACGATCCCGCTGCGGCAACGCTGCCTGCTGAAAGCCTCAACACTTATATAAGTCAAATCAGGGCAGATGCTCTGCAGCAGACAATTCTCAGACGCCTGCTGGACCCGAAGCTCGAAGATGCAAATATTGTCATAAGCGAAGCAGAAGCGGAAAGCATAATCGAGGAAAGACTTGCGGCCCAACAGCCGCCGGTCGCCATGGAAGATTTCAAAAAGTTCCTCCAGGAAGACGGCAGAAGCTACGAAAGTGTTATAAAACAAGTCAGAGAAGGGCTCGTCTACGAAAGATATGTCGAAAAACAGGTAGCTGACCAGACGAACGTGACTGAAGAAGAAGCAAAGAAATTTTACGACGATAACCCGAAACTTTTCGAGACGCCCGAGCAGGTAAAAGCCAGCCATATTCTCGTTCAATGCGGGCCAAGCGAACCTAATGACGTTCAGCAGAAAGCTAAAGAGAAGATTGAAGATATACTCAAACAGGTCAAAGACGGCGCAGATTTCGCGGAGCTCGCAAAAGCAACGGGAGGCTTTCCTTCTGCTCCAGATGGTGGTGATTTGGGTTATTTTGGCAGGGGAGCTATGGAAAAGCCTTTTGAGGATGCGGCATTCGCTCTTGAACCGGGCCAGGTCAGTGACGTCGTACAGACCAGGTATGGATACCACATAATCACGGTTACCGACCATAAAGGCGCGGGCACAGTATCGTTCGAAGAAGCCAAGAACGATATTATTAACTATCTGAAAATCCAGAAACAGTCCGAAGCAGAACGAAAGTATTATAAATCGCTAATCAGCGAAGCAACGATCAAGTTCCCGGAAGGCAAAGAATTAAAGACCGGACTATTCGCTCAATAGTCATTGTCCCAGGAGCTTTTGCGGGTCAAGGCTTGCTGATTCTATCTCTTTATAATATTTATATGTTCCGACTTTAAGCTCAGCGCATGCGAGTTCGTCGCAGACTATAATTCCCTTCGGATGCATTTGAAGAGCGCTGATTGTCCACATGTGATTTACACTGCCTTCGATGGCGTGCCTCAAGGCGCGGGCTTTCCCATGCCCGTTCACAATTATCAGTACTTCCTGTGCGTCCATAATAGTTCCGACACCTACAGTAAGAGCTTTTCCGGGAACTTTGTCGATATCTCCGTCAAAGAACCTCGAATTGGCTTTTATCGTGTCAAAAGTGAGCGTCTTGACGCGTGTGCTCGATGAGAGGGACGAGCCGGGCTCGTTGAATGCGATGTGACCATCGCGGCCGATCCCGCCTACGAAGAGCCTTACGCCGCCGAATTCTTTAATTTTCGCTTCATATTGCGAACATTCAGCTTCGAGGTCGGTTGCGTTGCCGTCAAGCATATTGACATTCTCTTTCTTTATATCGCTCAACCGGCCGAAGAAATTGTTCCACATAAAGGAATAGTAACTTTCGGGATGCTCTCGCGGCAGATTCACATATTCATCCATATTGAATGTCACAACATTTTCGAAGGAAATGACCTTCTCGTTGTTAAGTCTTATCAGTTCCTTATACATGCCCAGGGGAGAAGAGCCTGTGGGAAGACCGAGAACGAAAGGATTATGTCCGGTCGGCTGGAATTCTTTTATTTTGCCTGCGACATAAAACGCGGCCCATTTCGAGACTAACTCATAACTCGGCTGGATAATCACTCTCATATTTTTAACTACATTATTTTTCTCATTTTAGTAATAAGGTCATTCGCAAGCTCGGTTTTCGTTCTTATATGGTTTTCAATTTCTGAAACAAAACTGTCCTTCTCGAAAGAGCCTCTTACCGCTGTGAAGTCGGCAAGCTTGGTGACCAGGTCACCGTTAAGGCCGTAACCGGTTTGAGCGGTTGCGGCAAACTCCTTGCCTGCGTCCAGATAAAGCTGATTATCAAGATTGATAACCGCGTTTTTCCATTCGTTAACCAGTTCGATTACATCGGCGGGAGTAATCTCATCCAGTGTCTTGCCGGCAAGCTCCTTCAGCACATCCGACGCCCAGGTCCATTCGTAAAGAGGATAATTCTCATGCATTGAAGTGAAAGCCTGTTCAACCTGCTCAAGGGAAGTAATTATATTGTTTTCGATATCATCCAGCATCTTCTCAATGACTTCTGCCGGCGCAAAAAGACCCGCGATATCGAACCATTTGCCCGCGCCGATTTCAGATTCAGGCTTCAACGTCTTACGAAGATCATCAATGGCGTTTATCTGCCTGTTTTGCAGGCGATTGATCAGACAATTGCCGATAAACTTGGAAATTCCCGTCTCGTAAAGATCGATTCCCTTCTCGAGCGTGTTCTTTCCAATCTTTACACTGTTATAAGTATAATATTCGGAAGTCTCGCCTGAAGTCGCCTTAAGCTCTTTGAGGAGCCTCCTTCCATCAAGCATTTTTTGAATCGTATACGGGCTAAGAAGTTTGAAGTTTATCAGGTCGAGCTTGTCGGGATTTTTTCTCTTGTCCCGATTGGGCCATTTGCGTGCATCGCGAACTGTACCCACACTGCGAAGATTGACTCCCGGAACAAGAATACTCTCGTCTTCATGCTCAATGAGATACGAGAAAGGTAAATCCGATGTGTCTGAATTTCGGTAATGTCTTCCCATAACGACTGTAAAGGCTCCGACCTTTGCAGGCCAGAGTATATACGAGTCGCTTCCAGTTTTCGAGCCTCGCTCGACTATTCCCTGGTGAACGGGACCAAGTTTGTACATGTGATTACTCTGATTGGTACCGCTTCCGGCGTTTAGAAAAGAAAATAATCCTGCGATAAGCAAAGTTGATTTGTGGTGTGTCACTGTGAAAGGTCCCGCAAAAATTGCGCAGGCTTCGCCATGAAATCCGCCGCAGTTGGCAAAGAAGACGGAATTCTCTGCTGAGTATTGCTTCGACAGTTCCGTGGATTGGCCCACGAAGCATTTCGAAATCATAGTTCCGTCAGAGATTTTCGCGCCGCTTGAAACGATGAAGTCTTCTGCAAAAGCGCTCGGTCCTATATAAACAGGGTCTTCCGGGCAGCTGTTTATGGAGCCGTTTTCCAGCCTGCTCGCGCATTCTATTACAGCGGCGGGACCTATCCTGACGTTCTTCAAACTCCGGCTGTTAAGAATCGACGCTCCTTTTCCCACAACGCCCATTGAAGATGTGACAGAGCGTGTATAATCCTGAATCATTTTCTGAAGATTTTCAATGACGCGCGTCCTGTGACGATAGAATGCCAGGACATAAGCGGTGTGCGCGGAAAGCCTGTCATATATTGGTATTTCCCTGCCGCCCGCTTCGTTCACGACAGTAACTTCGATGCCGTTGCCGAAAGAGCTTTCACCTTCTACGGCAAGCACGTCGATATTGTCTATGACCGCGTCTTCTTCGATTATGTAGTTTGCAATGTAGTTCTTTACATGATTGATAAAAACATTGTTTGCTATTATGCAGTTATGAAGCGTAACATCGCTTATTCCCGCCCGCCTGGTAATTCCGCCGAAAAAGGAAACATCTTTTGCGAAGCAGCCCAGCCTGATTTGTCCGCTGAGGTGCGCCAAGCGCACTGTATCAGTATCAAAATCCGAGGTGACTTTCACTTTGGACCAGTCGCTGCATGTGCAGCCCTGGGCTTCCAGGCGAGCAATTTGCTCGGAAGACAACGACTGATATTCTCCCCGATTCCAGACAGATTCCAATACCATCTTTCTCCCTTCCGATTTGTAAAGTTTTTTTGACTGTTTGAATTTGTACGAGATATTCTAATCACCTGTCGCTTGATGACAGGTGCTTCTCTGAATTTATGGAGAACATAATACGTAGCTTCGAACAGAATTGCAATAGATTTATAACCGGCCTTGTGTGAATTGTTTCCAGTTAAAATTGAAAACAAAAAGACCGATTAAACTTTTTTTGCAGATAAGACCGCGCTCATATGAAATATCTAAAATAATTCTGTAAATTTCAGTAAAAACTTTCAGTTAAAACTTGGCAGGTGCCGATGTTTATATTATAAAGGAATTGTGCTTTCATCAGGCAATTGCCTTGTCCCGTATCTATTGCGTGGGTTGAAGTGCAAAAGATGCAGGATGGGGACATGATCGTCTATCGAGCCTTTCAGTTCAGGGATGATGCTTTAAGAATTTGAAGGTAGAACAATCAGGGAAGTTGATATGCCGAATCCGGCGAGAGTAGTAAAAGTCTTGGCGACGCTTCTGGCTTCGATGACAATAGGCGCTGTCGTTCTGATGGTAATGGGGCACAATCCACCTTCCGCGGGACCATTTTCACTCTGGAGTTATTACCAGCTCGATCCGATCAAGGATATGGTTTGTTCCAGGGCAACCCAGTCAAGGGACCGGTGGAGCTGGATTGAAATTTACTACAGCGGGACAAAATCAGGAAAAATCGAGCAGCTTGCATCTCTTGGCGGATTTTCCGATTCCCGTGATATTAACTGCCATTTTTGTATTTACAATGGTTTTGGCGGCGATGACGGTGAAATTCAACCCACCGAAAAATGGCAAAGACAGGAGTCGGCTCCAGGTTCGACTCGATGGTACGGATCTGATCGGACTATTAGAATCTGTGTAGTTGCCGATGGAAGAGCGACACAACCGACAGACTGTCAGATCAAAAGGATTCAGGCGCTGGTCGAGCAGCTCAGCAGAAGTTTTGATATTGAATCCGTTTTTTATCCCAGCGATTGGCGATAAACCACGAACAGGTTATCGACCAGACTAATTTGTCTTCTTCTCAATCCCCTTCGTACAAGCAACAAAAAAACTGGATGCGTATTTAAAGGTACGCATCCAGCCGCTTAAAGGAGGGCGGTTATGTAAACTATTGCGCCCGAATAACTTTTTCCTTTCTATTTCTTCCCTCTTGCTCTGTTCCTAATACTATCATCAGTTTTTGGAGGTGTATTTGTCAGTTTCTTAACAACATTTTTCAAG
>JARRRJ010000034.1:0-16690 GCA_037380865.1 Sedimentisphaerales bacterium | reverse complement strand
CTTCTATATTACTTTTTGCTTCCTCCTTAGTTGTCATCAGTTCATAGTCATTGCCTTTTCCAATAACTTCCTCAGGAGATAAACCAAAAGCTTCTGCAGTTTTGCTATTTGCGATAATATACCGGCTTTCAAGGTCTTTGAAAAAGATGGCATCATGTGCTGATTCTACCATCAATTTGTATCTTTTAAGTTTCTCCTCAGCCTTCTTGCGCTCGCTGTTTTCGATATGCACCCACTTACCTTTTTTTCTGATAAGTGCACACTCATGATTGCTGACCACTTCTACAACGTCAGATGCAGTGCATGCATCTAACTGGTACGCACAAATTGCTATTACTTTATGCTCGCTAAAAGCCATATTCGCTTGGCGTTCATAGTCGGAGAAACTTTCCCAGTCGGACTTCTTGAGCCATGCACTGTTGCCTGCTAACCTCATGCCCGAAAAACCGGCTTTCAGCGCTTGATCAAGCTTGTAACTTCCCCGCCGGAAGACTTGCTGAACATCGAATTTGCCATTGTGCAAATACCATTCGCTATGCGGAATTATTTCTATCTGTCCTGTCTGATAGTACTGCTCAATATCTGGTATAGCTTTTTTCAATGCGTTCTGAGCCTTTTCTTGGCTAAGAGGCCCCGAAATTACCCACATGCAATACTCGTTGTTCTCAAGGCCGGCTTTGGAATAGGGAACGAGAATGTCGACTAAATCTTCTGCAGTCTCGTAGAAAAGACAGATATGCGAATCGCTGGGAATATCTCCCAAAATATCTATACCGGACGGTCTCATGATTTTGCCCTTTCAAAGAATTACAGCTATTTTACAGATATTAGGCAATTATGGAACACAAAAATATGCGATTTATCTGTAGTAGTTCTGTTTTGGTATCGAATCCTCTTGTCCAGCGTGAGTTTGCGGTTAGAACCATCTTTTTGAAATATCATATTTCCTGTCTTTTCCCGGACTATGGAAGGATGCAGCGATTCGAGTACGTCGCGAACAAGTTTCTTGCGGAGTTCGGCACAGGCGCCGATTAGATCCATATAGCGAGTATCGCCATGATAGTGAAGCCCGAAGCGGCGAGCAGCCATTTCTGCCAGTTATCACCGGGAAGCTCAAATTCCGTCCGGATGATATCGAGGGTTGCTATGTACAGAAATGTTCCGGCTCCCAAGGAGTTGAAGACAGCTTCAAAGAGCTCCCGGCTGCCTGAGGAAACTATCGTGTCTGCTGCTGTAGCTATAAGAATACCCAGTGGCGTCATACTGGAAAAGAAAGCGGCAACCGGCGCAGCCCGCCGGAGAGAAATCCCGATCCGAAGATAGCTCACTCCCAGTGAAAAGCCGGCCATAGTCTTGTGCGCAATTATAGCGAAGAATATCGCCATTGTGCTTGTGAGTGATCTCTGTGCGCCAAGCGCCAGGCCAAGTATTACCGAATGGACGGAAAGCACCAGAAGTAGTATGAACGAATAATGATACGGTTTGGTCGTATGGGTTCGCGTCCCGATCTCGTGGCTGGCACCTCGTGAGCCGCAGTGAAGCGGAGACTCTCCCGGGTCCGGATCAGCGACGATTACGCCTTCTATGAGCAGGATAAGAAAAAAGCCGAAGCCCGCCAATAAGAAGGCAATGGGGTAACCCATGCTGGGAGACAGATCCCTGAATTGGACAGCTCCACCGCTTAGCAGGTGTATCAGGCCTGCGCCAAAAAGCACTCCGCCCGCAAAGGTGTCTCCCCAGGCTATAAAGCGATGACTGAACATGCTGTTCTTAAATATCCAAGGCAAAAGCACACCAAGCATCCCAACAATGAAAACTGCAATGGAGAAGATTACTTTAAATTGGGCCAGACCCATCTCTTAAACTCCTACGATTTTCCCGCAGGCTCTGCCGCTGGTCTACTAGCGTCTTTCGCTCAGATCAGGCTCAGCAAAACCTGCACAAGAATCAATATACATTCAGTCCATCAGTGTGAACTTTCCCTGCACTACCTGGCATGTCGGCCGAAGTATCCCGAGTGTTCCTCGCTGAATATCTTGCGGCCGCCAAGCTTTATCTGGTCCTGAATCAGGAAAAGCACACCGCAGTAAGCCCACACCAGGCCCGCGTTTGCCCAGCCGATAGGGGCCATGAGTAAACCGTATACAGCGAGAAAAGTCGCGATTATCTGTCCGCTCCAGGTGACTAAAAGCAGCGTCCCTGCGGGCGCGACGCTCCAGAAAGGTCCCCTGGTGCGCGCCGCATATAACGTCAGAATTCCACCTACTGAGAGATTTAAATAGATCATCGTCCTTACCTGGTCCATGTTAAGTTCCAGGAAATGTGTGCTGATCGCAAATATGCCCAGCGAGCGAACAATTGCATAAGCACCCAGGACAGATGCCAAACCCATTACGAACGCCATATTCCAGCGCAACGGAACACTGGCTGAACGTGTGTTGTCGTAAGCGATGGATAGAATCGAGCCGTCATTCAGGATGGCCAGGAGCACAATCATGATAGGTGTAACCGGATAAACGCGGTAAGCTACGATGGCAATCGTAACGAATCCAAGCAGTGCGATAGTCTCCGAGATACGGTACACAGCATAGCTCAGCATTCGTTCGAATATACGACGTGATTCGCGGATTGCCTCAATTATGACCGACAGGCCCGGATTCAGAAGGGCAATACTTGCAGCTGATCGAGCCGCGTCTGTTGCACCTGAAACAGCGATACCTGCGTCTGCCTTCTTGAGAGCAGGAGCGTCATTGACTCCGTCGCCGGTCATTCCTACAATGTGATTCTTCTGCTGCAGTACGTCAACAATATGATACTTGTGCTCCGGATAAACTTCTGCGAATCCGTCTGCTTTTTCTATCTCATCGGCAAGCTTTCCTCCCTGATGGTGCTTCGTTTCGTCAAAGATTGAGACATCCATAATATTTGTTCCCAATCCGAGCTGGCGTGCGATCTCCTTCGCAATCGCAACCTGGTCCCCCGTAACCATTTTAACCTTGAGCCCTAATTTCTCAGCCATCTCTATGGTCGACTTCGAGTCCTCTCTTACGGGATCATAAAGAGGAATGACTCCTATGAAACGCCACTTGCCTTCCGGATCAGTGCGCGCGACACCCAGAGATCGGAAACCACGCGCGGCAAAGTCATTTATAGCTTTGTCCACATTTTCTTTGATTCCGGGTGCGTCAGAAGCAAGGCTCAGGATGACCTGGGGTGCTCCCTTGGACGTACTGAATTTCTTGCCGTCGGGTCCCTTAATCTGCGACTCGGTGCGCTTGTGGACCGGGTCGAAGGGAGAGAAATATTCGATTTGATAAGACGCAAGTTCTTCCTTGTTCTTGACGCCGCTTAGCACCGCAAGGTCGATCGGGTCCTGGTCTTCCTCACGTGAAGCCAGCGCTCCACAAAAAATTACTTCTTCAGCGTCAATGCCTTTGACCGTGAACGGATCGCCGGGAGTCAGTTTCGCCTGTGTTAGCGTACCGGTTTTGTCCGAACATAAGACATCCACTCCGGCAACTTCCTCGACAGAGGAGAGCTTGGTAACGATAGCTTTTTTCTGTGCCAGCTTGTCGGCGCCTAACGCCATTGTTATGGAAAGAACAGCGGGCATTGCAACTGGTACCGATGCGACAATCAGGACGAGCACAAACTGTATAGCCTCGAGCAGTCCTCCATGTCGACTGATGATTACGGTTACGACAAGAGCGGCAAGTGCTACACCAATGACTAAAAGATAATCTGCCATCTTCATGATCGCAATCTGTAAATGACTCTTAGTCTTGGCCGTCTCAACAAGCTGAGCTGTCTTGCCATAGAAAGTATTCGTTCCAGTGCCATAAATCACCGCGTCTATTTCCCCCTGTTTCAGGATGGATCCCGAATAGACAGTATCGCCTGCTTCATGTTCGACAGGCATGGACTCGCCTGTTAACGCAGACTCGTCCACATTCACAGTCTCTCCCTGGAGCAGCTTGGCGTCTGCCGGAATCACATTGCCAATTCTTAATCTAATAACATCCCCGGGAACAAGTTCTCTCGCTTTGATGGACGACCATTTTCCGGATCTCTTGACATTGGCCTGAACAGCCAGTTTTTTCTTGAGAGCATCTATCGCATCTCCCGCCTGCCTCTCTTCCTTGAAACCGATGAAAGCATTAATGAAGAGCAGTAGAACTATGATAATGAGAGTAAGATAATTGCCAAGTATTCCAGAAACGATTGCTGCCGTCATGATCATATAAGGAATCGTCCCGCGAAAGAAAGACAGAAATTGTGACAGGGCGCTTTCGCGTTCTTCTGAAAGTTCGTTGTAGCCATACTTACTTAGACGCTGTTTGGCTTCATCTTCACTGAGACCATCAGCTGAAGTATTCAAACGCTTGAATGCTTCGTCAGCACTGAGTTTCCTGAACTCTTCAGCTGCCTTTCTTCCTGATGAACTCTGTTCAGTTTTTTCCTGGTTCTTCTTAGCCTTCTGTTTCATTTTGCCTTCCGTTAGTCTTTGCGAACCTTTTGGCAAAACAAATTCCGTGTCTTACCAGAGCACTGCAAGGTGGATTTATTGCCATCCTTTTTCGGAAGATTCAAGGATGACTTCCGTGTCATGCTTGTAAATGATAGAGCAGCATCTGTGTTTTGAAAAATAAGCATCTTGCTTTAATTGATATGCCTCTTTGCTTAACCCACAGTATTTGGATGAAAATTCGGGTCGAATGAGACCCGCCATCTTGAAATTGACGAGCGCAATCTGCAGAAAGTCAAAAAGAAGACGTTTACCAACCCAAAATCATAGGAAAAGCGCCTTGCAGTAATTTTCACGTGATGTTAGAGTATTTTCCTGATTTGTTAAATAAAAAATTTCTTGTTGAATGGGAACGATATGGCATTTAGAGACGAACAGGACACTTTGGGTCATGTTAAGGTGCCGCAGGATGCTTATTACGGTGCCGCCACCATGAGGTCATTACAAAACTTCGACATCGGCACAGAAAAAATTCCCGCTGAAGTGATAGTTTCGTTTGCGATCTTAAAAAAAGCTTCTGCTCTGGTTAATGAGGAATTGTGTTTGCTTGTCAAAGATAAAGCTCGCCTGATTATTCAGGCCGCCGAGGAAATTATGGATGGCAGGCACAATGACCAGTTTCCTTTGAGCGTCTGGCAAACGGGAAGCGGCACGCACACAAATATGAACCTTAACGAAGTTATTGGCAACAGGGCTATCGAGCTGGCAGGCGGACGTCTGGGCAGTAAGACTCCCATTCACCCTAATGACGACGTAAACAAGTCCCAGTCCTCGAACGACACTTTCCCGACCGCGATGCACATTGCCGCAGCCAAAGCAATCACAGAAAAGCTTCTTCCGGCTGTAGATTCGCTTGCGCAGCTGCTTCGGAAAAAATCTCAGGAATTTACACAAATTGTAAAGATTGGACGGACACATCTAATGGACGCAGTGCCTCTGACACTTGGTCAGGAATTTTCAGGATACGTTGAGCAGGTCGAGAGAGGACATAATCGTGTAGAGCGATGTTTGCCGCGGCTGTATGAATTGGCATTGGGAGGTACCGCGGTAGGTACGGGATTGAACACTCATCCTGAATATGCACAGCGTGTTGCGAAGAAAATCGCCGAGCTGACAGGACTGCCTTTCGTATCTGCGCCAAACAAATTCGAAGCTCTTGCCGCTCATGATACTATGGTCGAAACGAGCGGTGCTTTAAAAACCTTGGCTGTGTCACTGAATAAAATCGCAAATGACATTCGCTGGCTGGCCTCCGGACCTCGATGCGGTATAGGGGAACTTAGTCTTCCTGCAAATGAACCTGGAAGCTCGATTATGCCTGGAAAGGTTAATCCGACACAATGTGAAGCTCTTACTATGATTGCGGCACAAGTCATGGGTAACGACACAACGATTGCGATCGCTGGAGCTTCAGGGAATTTCGAGCTGAACGTCTATAAGCCTGTTATTATTTATAATCTGCTGCAATCAATCAGGCTGTTAACTGACGGCTGCCGCAGTTTCGGACAAAAGTGTGTCGCAGGAATCAAAGCAAACGAGCAGGTTATAGCAAAGTACGTGCAAAATTCTCTTATGCTCGTTACTGCGTTAAACGAGCATATAGGATATGAAAAAGGAGCTATGATTGCAAAAGAAGCGCACGCAAAAGGCATGACTTTGAAAGAAGCCGCTGTTTCTCTCGGCATTTTAACCGCTGAAGAATTCGACCGGCTCATTGTGCCGGAAAAAATGGTTGCGCCGAAGCAAAACGGTTCGCAAGACTGATTCATATATGAAATTGCTGACAGTCAGGCACTTTCGTGTTTAGGGGACACAGTGGCAAAAGGAAGAGTTTATGAAAGATACTATGACCAGGGAGATTATCGACGCACACTTGGTCGAAGGTGAGCTTAAAGAAGGAAGTGAAATCGGCCTGTCAATTGATCAGACATTGACACAGGATGCAACAGGTACGATGGTTTACCTGGAATTTGAGTCAATGGCCATCGAGAAGGTCAAACCTGAAGTCGCGGTAAGCTATGTTGATCATAACATTATACAAACCGACTCACGCAACGCGGACGATCACAGGTTTCTGCAATCTTGCGCAGCGAAGTTCGGTGTGATTTACTCTCCTCCCGGTAACGGCGTATCTCATCACATTCATCGTCAGCGTTTCGGTGTTCCAGGCCGGACGTTATTAGGCTCCGATAGTCACACAACCACGGGCGGCTGTCTTGGAATGCTCGCTATGGGAGCGGGTGGAGTCGAAGTCGCGATGGCTATGGCGGGACATCCTTATTATATTGAAACGCCGAAAGTCTGGGGAATTTATGTCGAGGGAAAATTCCAGCCGTATGTTTCTGGAAAAGACTTGATTCTCGAATTACTTCGCAGATACACCTGTAAAGCAGGCCGGGGAAAAATCATGGAATTTTTCGGTCCCGGTGTAAAAAATATGGATTTTAGTGCAAGAGCTACAATAGCTAACATGTCTGTCGATATGGGATTTACAGCCGCGATTTTTCCATCTGACGAAGAAACGAGGAAATTCCTGGCTCAAAATGGTCGTGAAGAATTTTGGCGAGAATTGAAAACAGGACCTAATCCCGAATGGGATGAGCTTTCTGAAATTAATCTCGGCGAAATTGAGCCGATGGTTGCTTGTCCATCTAATCCGGATAACGTTAAAAAAGCTTCTGAACTTTCCGATGTAGAAATTCAGCAGGTTATTGTAGGCTCGTCCTGCAATGGGAGTTTTCGCGATTTTATGATTGTGGCCAAAATCGTCGAAGGCAAAACCAGGCATCCGAACGTCAGTTTTGAAATCAATTCTGGAAGCAGGCAAACACTCGACAATGTTCTTGCGGCAGGCGGAATCTCTGCGCTTCTCGAAGCCGGAGCGAGAGTGCATGAGCCTGGTTGTCTTGGCTGCATCGGTATGGGACAGGCGCCTGCGACAGGCACTGTGTCACTTCGAACGTTCCCTCGGAACTTCAAAGGCCGAAGCGGGACAAAAGACGACCAGGTTTATTTATGCTCGCCTGAAATCGCAGCAGCTTCTGCGATTCAAGTTCAGAAGCGATTGGTTCATACAGCCGCCAAAAGATTCATCAGGCATAGAGATTATTCGGGGACCTAACATAAAGCCTTTGCCGGATTTTGCGCCTCTGCCAGAGAATCTTGAAGGACCAGTGCTAATTAAAGTGGGTGACAATATCAGTACGGATATAATAATGCCCGCCGGCAGCAGGGTGCTTCCATATCGAAGCAATATTCCTGAAATAAGCAAATTCGTATTCGAGGTGATTGATCCCGAATTTCCCGCCCGTGCAAAAAAACTGGGTGGAGGCGTTGTGATTGGTGGTGAAAATTACGGCCAGGGCTCATCTCGCGAACATGCCGCTCTGGCGCCGCGATACCTGGGAGTATTCGCGAAAATCGCTAAAAGTTTTGCTCGTATTCATAAAGCGAACCTCGTCAATTTCGGAATTCTTCCTCTCGTTTTTGCGAAATCAAGTGATATCGAGAGGATAAACACCGGAGACAAAATATCATTTCCTGAGATAAGAAAAACTATTACCGCCGGTAGCTCGGAAATCTCTATTTTAGTTGAAGGAAAAGAGTTTAAAACGATTCTTGACATTTCAGAACGTCAAAGGAAGATTCTCCTTGCTGGAGGAATTCTGAATCAGGCAAAGCAAAAGACTTAAGATTCGAAAGAAAACTATGAGAAAGCTGATAAAACACGAATTTGAAGCAGTTATTGTAGGTGCCGGAGGAGCAGGATTGTATGCGGCGCTGGAGGCTAGCCGGGAAGCGGGCAAAAAACGAACTGCGATTATTTCGAAACTCCTGCCCGTACGAAGTCACACAGGCACAGCTCAGGGCGGGATTGCAGCTGCTCTTGGTAATATCGAAGAAGATAAACCTGAGTGGCATGCATTCGACACAGTCAAAGGAGGCGATTATCTTGTTGACCAGCATGCTGCATCAATTTTGGCTGATAATGCAGTACAGGCTGTTTATGAGCTTGAAAATAGCGGCTTGCCTTTCAACAGAACCGAGGAAGGTAAAATCGACCAGCGCCGTTTCGGGGGACATACAAGAAACTTTGGTGAAGCGCCTGTACGCCGCGCATGTTACGCCGCTGACAGAACAGGCCACATGATTTTGCAGACACTCTATCAGCAGTGCATCAAGAATGAAGTCTCGTTTTTCGATGAATTTCATCTTTTGGATATTCTTACAGATGGTCGCAAGTGTGTAGGAATTGTCACGCTGGAACTTGCTACAGGGGCATTACATTTATTTCACACGAAAGCGGTACTTGTAGCAACAGGGGGCTTCGGACGCATGTACCGAACAACATCCAACGCTTATGCAAATACAGGCGATGGTCCCGCAGTGCTTGCACGACGCGGCGTCCCGCTCGAAGATATGGAATTTTTCCAGTTTCACCCGACAGGCATTCGCGACATGGGAATTCTGATTACCGAAGGTGTACGAGGTGAAGGAGGAATTTTGAAAAATGGAAAAGGTGAGCGTTTCATGGAGCAATACGCTCCTACACTGCTCGACCTTGCACCTCGTGACATGATCTCGCGCGCAATAATGACAGAAATTCGAACTGGCAGAGGAATATTGGGTGACCCGCAAAAGAATGATTATGTTTATCTCGATGCGACATCCCTCGGAGCAGATGTATTACAGAAGAAGTTGCCCGATATTAGAGAGTTCTGCAAAACCTATCTTAGAATTGATCCTGCAGAAAAACCAATTCCCGTCCAGCCAACCGCTCACTATGCCATGGGAGGCATTCCCACAGACCTTGACGGACGTGTCCTCGCGGACTCAGAGGGCAATGTATATGAAGGATTATACGCGGCGGGAGAATGCGCCTGTGTCTCCGTGCATGGCGCGAATCGCTTAGGCACTAACAGCCTTGTGGATTTGGTTGTCTTCGGAAGACGTGCCGGAAAACACATCTCGAAATTTATCGATCAGGCGGACTTCAGCAAGCTCCCTGATAATCCAACACAGAACGCGCAAGACATTCTCGAAAAAACAAGCTCTCAAAAAGGTGACCGGAAAGCTGAGGAGATTAACAAATCCATGATTTCTACAATGATGGATAACACAGGGATTTACCGTAAAGGCAGGGAACTTGACGAAGCTTTGACACACCTTCAAAATCTGCGCCAATTAATGATTAATGTAACCATAACCGACAAAAGTTTAGCATACAATACCGAACTGCTGGAATTTCTGGAACTTCAGAATTTGCTCGACCTGGCGATTATTACAACAGCGAGTGCGTCTTTTCGTAAAGAAACTCGCGGAGCACATGCAAGAGAAGATTTCCCCGAGCGTGACGATGAAAATTATTTGAAACATACACTTGCAGCTCTTGAAGGTGACTCAGTCAAAATCGATACCAAAGATGTTGACCTGTCAATATGGAAGCCCAAACCCAGAAAATATTAAACAGAGGAAAGTCATGAGAATTACTCTTAGAATAAAAAGGTATCAGCCTGAAACAACTGGAGATAACAAGTTACAGGATTTTGCCGTCGATACGGAACCGACTTCTCGTGTTCTCGATGCGCTGATGTTTATCAAACGCAATATTGACGGAACACTATGCTTTCGCAAAAGTTGTGCTCACGGAATATGCGGCTCTGATGCGATGACGATCAACGGCATAGAGAGACTTGCGTGCAAAACGCTGATTCAGGATGTGGCAGAAAAAGATGGTGACATAATTACTCTTGAGCCATTAGGGTCTTTGCCTGTCCAGCGTGATTTGATGATTGACTATACGCATTTTTTTGAGACTTACAGGATTGTTAAGCCCTTTTTAATTCCTCTCAAAAACAAAACCAAAACGTTCCAGGAAAATATACAAACGCCAGAACAGCGTAAGAAAATTGACGATCCGACGAATTGTATTCTATGCGCTTCATGCTATGCAGCCTGTCCTGTAATAGCGGAAAAGGACCCTAAGTTTATTGGCCCCGCGGCTGTATTGCAGGCGGCGAGATTTGTTTTCGACAGCAGGGACGAAGGCATCGCGCCAAGGCTCGATGTACTTGATGATCCTCATGGAGCATGGCCGTGCGAGAATCATTTGAAATGTACCGAAGTTTGTCCCCGCGGGATTAAGGTCACAAAAAATATCAACCTGATAAAGCGTTCGATAAAAAAATTTAAGGAGCAAGGCAATTAAATTATACGAATACCAGGCACGTGCACTTTTCGAGCAGTACGGTATATCTGTTCCTTCAGGATTTCATATCTCTACTCCTGAAGAAGCAGCGAGTGCTTTTTATGCTCTCGGAAGCAAAGCTGTACTCAAGGGACAAGTACTCACCGGTGGACGAGGCAAAGCAGGCATTATACGGAAGGTAAATACAAGTGAAGAAGCTGAATCAATAGCACGTGAGTTATTGGAAATGTCTGTGAAAGGTTTTCCGGTAAAGGGTATTCTTGTTACAGAATTCATAGATATTCAAGCTGAATATTATGCTTCTGTTATAATCGACAGGGAGAAGAAGGAAATTGTATTGATTGTAAGCGAAGCGGGAGGTATGGAAATTGAGGAAATTGCCAGTCAAAAGCCTGAGTTCATAAAGAAATTCTCATTATTCGGAACTGAAGGAGAAAGTAACACAGAAAAATTATCGATTTGGCTGTCAAAAATTTTCCCGAATGAAATAAAAGAGCAGGCGATTTCAATTGTACAGAATATGTACAGGCTCTTTCGCGAGAAGGATTGTTCCCTGGTGGAAATAAATCCCCTGGCTCTTACGAGGGATGGATTGACAGCCGCTGATGCAAAAATTGTGTTCGATGACAATGGACTTTTTAAACATACCAGTCTTACACGCCTACGGAATCCTGAAGAATATACGGAAGATGAAATAGAAGCGAGAAAAGCCGGATTGAGTTTCGTGAGTCTCGAAGGCCAAATAGGATGCATGGTTAACGGCGCAGGCCTCGCTATGGCTACGATGGATTGTATTAAACTTGCAGGAGCAAGCCCGGCCAATTTCCTCGATGTCGGCGGAAGCTCGAATCCTGAAAAAGTAATAAACGGCATGCGAATATTACTCAAAAATAATGAACTCAAGGCGATTCTCATAAATATTTTTGGAGGAATTACTCGTTGTGACGATATTGCCAAAGGAATTATTTCAGCGAGCGAGCAGCTTGATATGACTTTACCTGTTGTAATACGTCTTATTGGTACGAACGAAGAAAAGGGACGAGAGATGCTAAGCGACGCAGGTTTCAAGACTTTTCGAAGTATGCCCGACGCAATAAGCAGTATTGTAGAATATGCGGCTGAAGGAGTTTGAGAGTGAGCATTTTAATAGACAGCAAAACAAGAGTCATCATCCAGGGGATCACGGGCAGAGATGGCTCCTTCCACGCGCAGCAAATGCTCGAATATGGAACACAGGTCGAGGGAGGTGTCACTCCTGGAAAAGGCGGACACAAAGTAGGCTCGCTTCCTGTCTTCAATACTGTTGAAGAAGCCGCAAATGAAACCGGCGCTGAATGCTCGATAATTTTCGTTCCCGCAAAATTCGCAACTTTTGCGATTCGCGAGGCGGCTTACAGCGGAATTAAATTGATTGTCTGTATCACCGAAGGAATTCCTGTTTTGGAAATGTTGGAACTCTACCATGAATTAAAGCGAAAAGGCGTTCGCTTAATTGGACCGAACTGTCCGGGCATAATATCTCCTGGCAAATGCAAAGTAGGAATAATGCCGGGCCAAATTCACAAGCAGGGCGGCACAGCTGTAATTTCCCGCAGCGGGACTCTGACTTATGAAGTCGTATATGACTTGACAGAGAAAAATATAGGTCAGTCCACATGTATCGGCATTGGAGGTGACCCTATTATTGGCACAGGTTTCGTTGAATTACTTGAGATGTTCGAGAAAGACTCGCAAACAGATTCAATAGTGATTATCGGGGAAATAGGAGGCTCCGAAGAAGAAAACGCCGCAGAGTTTATTAAGACTTCCGTAAGTAAAAGAGTAGTTGCTTTCGTTTCAGGTCGCACTGCTCCGCCAGAAAAAAGGATGGGTCACGCAGGCGCGATTGTATCGGCAGGAAAAGGCGATGCCCAGTCAAAAGTTGAAGCTCTTCGGGAAGCGGGAGTTATTGTAGTCGAAAGACCCGAACTAATACCAGGCGCACTAGGAAGATAAACTAAGCTATGGATAACGTGACATATTTGGAAAACCTGTACAGGCAATGGCAGAACGATCCCGCTTCGGTAGATTCTTCATGGAGTGAGTATTTTCAAAAAAATGTAAGAAAAAATGTTGAGGTAGAATCCCACCCTACGACTATGACGGTTCAAAGTGATATGGCTTACAGGCAAAGCAGGGTCGATAGCCTGCTTTGGGCATATCGTGATATCGGGTATTTGTACGCGCATCTGAATCCGCTTGGCGGGGACTTCGGACCTGAGCATGACTATTTACGTCATAAAGTTCCTGATGTTTATGAAAAGCTCACTCTCAAAGAGTTCAGAATTTCTGAAAGTGACTTTGATACAGTTTTTTCTGCGGGCAGATTTATGAAGCCGTCACCTGCTCCCTTGCGAGAAATAATTGAAGCATTCGGGCAGACTTACTGCGGCCATATCGGAGTCGAATTTCTCCATATTCAAAACAAGCAAATCCGGAAGTGGCTTATCGAGAAAATGGAGTCCACAAGAAACAAACCTGATTTGGATACGGCAAAAAAACGAATTATTCTTCAGGATTTGTTGCGGACCGAAGTATTGGAGCAAATGCTGCACAGGTCCTTCGTCGGGCAGAAGCGATTTTCGCTTGAAGGCTCCGAAGTTATCATTCCCTGTCTTCATTTCATAGTGGATAGCGCATCGAAATACAATATTACTGATTTCGTAATAGGCACAACGCACAGAGGCAGGCTTGCGATCTTAAATACTATTCTGCACATGTCACCGGAAGAAATTTTTTCCCGCTTTGAAGAAAACTTTCTCCCAGATTCCACAGGCGGCTCAGGAGATGTGAAATATCACATCGGATACGAGACCGACCATATATTGGATGACGGCGGCAAAGCGCATATCAGCCTGGCTTCCAATGCAAGTCACCTCGAATCAGTAGATGCAATCGTCCAGGGAAAGGCAAGAGCCTTGCAGGACAGAAAAGGAGACAAGGTAAGAAAACATATTCTCCCGATTTTGCTACACGGCGATGCGGCTTTTTCAGGTCAGGGTATTGTCGCGGAGACCTTCAACATATCGAAACTCCAGGGCTATTCTACAGGCGGTACAATTCACATCATTATAAACAACCAGGTAGGTTTCACTACCTTATCGAGAAACATACGCTCTTCATTTTTCCCGACGGATACAGCGAAGGCTTTTCAAATCCCCGTTTTTCATGTGAATGGCGATGATCCTGAATCAGTTGTTTATGTTGCTGATTTGGCTATGCAGTTCCGACAGACGTTCGGCGAAGATTGCGTCGTTGATGTGTTCTGCTATCGCAGGCGCGGTCATAACGAAGCAGATGAGCCTTCATATACGCACCCGCATATGTACCAGATAGTCGACAAACACGCAAGTGCAGCAGCAATTTACGGCGAATTTTGTAGCAAAACCGGCATTGCCAAAACTCAAGAGCAGCAGTCAATCAGGGACAGGTTTATCGAGTCACTAAAACAGGCGTTTGATAAATCGAAAACAGAGCCTGTCTCGCAAATTGACTCAACCCAGGGACCAGAGTGGTCCGGGATAAGCAATGAGTATTCTCACAAAAAAGTTAATACAACAGTACAAGAATCTGTATTGCGTCGTATAGGCACACATGTTACTACAGTGCCTGAAGGATTTAATATTCACCATCTTCTTGGGCGCATTCTCGCGCGCAAGCGTGAGCTTTTCGAAAAGGAATCCATTATTGACTGGTCATTTGCAGAAGCACTCGCTTTTGGCTCATTGCTCCTTGAAGGAGTACCAGTACGCATGAGCGGCGAGGACTCTGTTCGAGGAACCTTCTCGCAGAGACAACTGATGTGGCGTGATATGAAAAGCGAAAATTTCAGCTCTTACACTGCTTTAGAAACGCTCGACGAAAAGCAGGGTGAATTGATGGCATTCGATAGTCCTCTTTCGGAATATTCTATCGTGGCTTTCGAATATGGTTACTCTCTTGTACATCCTCTTGCGCTCGTAATATGGGAAGCACAATTCGGTGATTTTGCCAATGGCGCGCAGGTAATCTTCGACAATTATGTCGCTTCAGCGGAAAGCAAGTGGGGCCGCCAGAGCGGTTTGGTTCTATTGATGCCTCATGGCTGCGAAGGGCAGGGTCCCGATCATTCATGCGCGCATCTTGAGCGATTTCTTGAGCTTGCTGCTGAAGACAATATTCAGATTTGTAACGCCACTACACCAGCGCAGTATTTCCATCTTTTAAGAAAACAGGTAAAAGCGGATTTCCGCAAGCCGCTTATTCTTATGGCACCGAAAAGTCTGCTGCGCCATCCCAAAGTCATTTCTAAGATCAGTGACCTTTCTCAGGGTGGTTTTATGGAAGTTATCGATGAGGGGCGTGAGCCTGATAAAATCGAACGCGCTCTGTTATGCTCAGGTAAAATTTATTATGAGTTACTTGAAAGACGTGAGACTGTAAAGGAAGATAATACTGTCATTCTTAGGATAGAGCAGCTTTATCCTTTTCCCGAAGATGCTCTGCGAGATTGTATTAAAAAATATTCGCACATACAGAAAGTCGCCTGGGTTCAGGAAGAAGCGAAAAATTACGGAGCCTGGAGTTATATGCTTGAACGTTTTCAGATGCTTTTCCCTGAAATGAAATTGAACTATATAGGCATGGAAGAAAAAGCCAGCAGTGCAACCGGATCATTCAAACAGCATAAGGCCGAGCAGGAAAAAATAATTCAAGAGGTTTTCAGCTAATTGAAAAGGAGAACTTCAAATGAAAAAGGAAGTCAAAGTTCCTTCAGTCGGAGAATCGATATCCAACGGAACGATAGTATCATGGATTAAACATAATGGCGATACAGTTAAGGAAGGAGAAAATCTTTTCGAGCTTGAAACTGACAAAGCAGTTCTGGAAATTCCTTCTCCCGGCTCCGGCACGCTTGAGATACTCGTCAACGAAGGAGAAGAAGTAAAAATCGGACAAACAGTAGCTTCTCTAAGCTCGGAGGAAAAATCAAAAAGTACCGAAGAAGCTCCTAAACCTGTAAAAGAAATCAAAAAGGAAAAGACTGAAGAGAAAGAAGAAAAAGCAGAACCTCAAATTGCTCAGCCGACTGAGAAAGCGGAGCCAGTTGCTCAGCAAACTATCCCAACACAGCTGGAAGAAGCAGAAAAGAAGCCTCATGCTGAGGAACGCCGCTCGGAAAGAGTGCCTATGTCTGCCATACGAAAAAGGACGGCTGAGCGACTGGTTAAGGCGATGCAAAATTCTGCCTATATCACTACGTTTAACGAAATTGATATGCAGAAAGTAATCGATATAAGAAATCAGTATAAGGAATCGTTCGAAAAAGAGCATGGAATCAAAATTGGTTTTATGTCGTTTTTTGTGAAAGCATGTGTGCAGAGTCTCAAGGAATTTCCGAGCGTCAATACCCAGATTGATGGAAGTGACATCATCTACAACTATTCTTACGATATAGGAATAGCTGTATCCATCGAAGAAGGCTTGATTGTCCCTGTTATTCGTGATGCAGACAAACTTCATTTCGCTGAAGTTGAAAAGAAAATAGCTGATTTCGCAAAACGCGCGGGCGAGAAGAAGATCCTTCCTGACGAGCTGTCAGGCGGGACTTTCACAATCACGAATGGCGGCATATTCGGCTCGCTCTTTTCCACCCCGATACCAGCGTTCCCTCAAACTGCGATTCTTGGAATGCACGTTATAAAGAACAGGCCAACGGTTGTAGACGATAAGGTTACGATTTGTCCTATGATGTTCGCGGCTTTGTCCTATGACCACAGGGTAATTGACGGACGCGATGCCGTTCGTTTTCTGGCAAGAATAAAAGAATACATCGAAGAGCCTGACAAATTACTTTTGGAGTTATGAATTTTTTACAGAGTTTGTGTAGTGATTATTTTCAGGGAGAACGAAAATGGCTGAAGCAACTTATTCAAAAT
>JARRRJ010000033.1:0-9122 GCA_037380865.1 Sedimentisphaerales bacterium | reverse complement strand
CTGCTAACTAATTGGTGCGTTCTCTAAGTAAGAATACCAGCGGAATCATAAGAAGGAACATGACTCCAAGTATCCAGAAAGCATCTACGTACGAGAGCGTCATCGCCTGCTGCTGCACGAGACGATAGATTATCGCTTTGCTATGTATCGCGGCAGTATATGCACTTTCACTACGGCTAATCAAACCAGCCTTTATCGTCGCTGCCATCTTCTCGAATATCGGATTATATTCATTCGTATGGCTCGAGAGCATTGTCTGATGAAACTGCATGCGCCTTGCGAGGAGAGTCGTAACAAACGAAATGCCAAAGCTTGCGCCAAGGTTGCGCGAGAGATTGATAAGGCCTGCAGCCTGGTCATAAGCCTGCTTTGGCAAACGCGCGTACGCAACTGCGTTGATAGGAACGAACAGAAATGCAAGACCTCCTGAAATTATCATTCTCGATACGACAGCCTGACCATACGTGAGATTCAAATCGAAGTGCGACATCTCGAAAAGGCCCAGGGCTCCGATTGCGAGTCCCGCACAAATCAGCCATTTTGTCGGCAGTTTTCCCGTTAAGAAACCGACGATTGGCATCATTACGAGTGTAACGAGACCCCCGGGTGACATTACAAGACCCGCATTCAATGAATTGTAACCCATGAGTGTTTGAAGAAACAGAGGGAGCAGGACTGTGCTGCCGTAAAGCCCGAATCCGATAACAAACAAGATACCCGTAGCCGTCGCAAAATCGCGATCCTTAAAGAGACGAAGATTAATTATTGGGTCCTTTCTCTTCCACTCCCATATTATCGCGAAAGAAAGCGATATGACAAAAACTACGGTCAGGATTGTGATGAGATTGGACGCGAACCAGTCTTCTTTCTGTCCCTTGTCAAGAACCAGTTGAAGTGCACCGAGTCCGAGACTAAGGAAGCTCAATCCAATCAGGTCGAGATGAACTCCCTTCATTGAAGTTCGTCTCAGAAGATGGGGCGGGTCACGCAGAACAATAGTATTTAGTGCCACAGCCAATATTCCTGTCGGAACATTAATGAAAAATATCCATCGCCAGTTATAACTGTCTGTAATCCATCCGCCGAGCGTAGGTCCTATGATGGGCGCAACGACAACTCCCATGCCGTAGACGGCCATAGCCATACCGCGTTTTTCATGCGGAAAGCTTTCCACGAGAATTGACTGCGAAAGCGGCTGCATCGCGCCGCCGCTGAATCCCTGTAATATCCTGAAAACAATCAGCATCGGAAGGTTCGGTGCAAGACCGCAAAGAAAGCTCGTAAGTGTGAAGAGAGAAACGCAGGTGATGAACAATCGTTTTCTGCCGAACATCCTTGAGAGCCATCCTGAAAGAGGCAATACAATTCCGTTCGCAACGAGGAAAGAAGTCAAAACCCATGTTCCTTCGTCAACAGTAGCCGAAAGATTGCCCGCTATGTGAGGAAGCGCAACATTTGCAATGCTCGTGTCGAGTACCAGCATGAAAGTCGCGAGCATCACGGAAAAGGCAACAAACCACGGATTGTAGACGTGATACGCAGGCTCGTCTAAAAGGCCGGCAGTATCAACAGACGGATCATTACTCATTTACCGCTGTCTCCGCTATAGCAGCCTGACCGTCTTGCTCAACGCCGCCAAGGTACTCCAGTATCTGAAGCCATGACGAATGCTCAGTTTTCTGACTTGCTATATACACATCAGGCTCAACGCTCATGCCGAGGCCCAGGTGTTTCAGTTTCTCCACAGGCTCGTCGATAATAATCTTAACCGGAACGCGCTGTATCACTTTTACATAGTTTCCAGTTGCGTTTTCAGGCGGAAGAAGGCTGAATCTCGAACCTGTGCCCGGCTGTATGCTGTCCACGTGGCCTTTTAGCTTCTGGTGATCGAATGCATCCACTGATATGGTGACTTGTTGGCCTGGATGCATATCGCTCAGTTGCGTTTCCTTAAAATTAGCTGTGACCCAGACATCATAAGAAATGACGGCCATCAAAGGCTGGCCTGTCGTCACAAAAGAACCTGTTTCAGCGTGTTTTTGAGCAATCCTTCCATCCCGTGGAGCATAAATATTTGTGTATGAAAGCTCGAGCTTTGCCTGGTTCAAATTCGCCTGTGCCTGAACTACTCTTGCTTGAGCTGCAGAAGCATTGTGTATGGCAACATCAAGTGCGGCCCCGGCTGATATCGAAGCCGCTCTGGCATTATCCATATCCTGTTTCGATACGCTGCTGTTTCCAGTCAGCTCCTCGTATCTTTTCAAATCAGCTTCGGCGCGTTCAGCCTGTGCCTGCGCAGCTGCAATACCTGCTTTTGCTTTCTCACATTCCGCCTGGGCAACCTGCGATGCGGCTTCGTAAGAATTGCACCTGACCTGATAATCCCGGGGATCTATCGTAACAAGCAGGTCGCCTTTCCTGACGTCCTGGTTGTCGTTAATAAACACGTTTGCTATGAAGCCGCTCACCTTCGGGCTGATCGAGACAATGTGGCCCTCGATAAAGGCGTCGTCTGTAGATTCGTAGAGCACGTGCTTAACGACTGCGCGTATTCCATAACGGCCGCCTATTAATATTACACCTGCTATTATTACCAACCAGGAAAGCTTGAAGACAATTCCATGCTTTTTCTCGTTTGGTTTCTTTGTATTTTTTATCATATTTTTCACCTGATAAAGAATCGTGATTTTGGGCAAGAGCCAGCCCGCCAATTGTTAGGCAAAAGACGTGTACAGTCCTAAGCCATTGAAAAACAAGATCTTATGAGTTCCACAGGATTCTTTGCTGCACTTTCTAATTCTGAATCATCTTTACACATCGGATATTTAAACAAACGTTTAAAACAGTCATTTTAATTGTTCCAAATTATAAGTCAAACATTATTTGTCAGACAAGGCGAATTAATGGATCATTATAAGAGGGTGCTGATTATTTTTTCATTTTTGCACTTTTATATGTTTGACGCAGGGACTGCGTTCAGATAAATTAACGCAAAAATCCCCTGGAAGTCGATAGCCGGGGTATGTCGAACTATAGAGAAGCGTTGAGCGTATAGCGTGCAGCGAAGTAGCAAGATTAATGAAATTTGGAAATGCCAAAACGCAAAGATATTCATAAGATACTGATAATCGGCTCAGGCCCGATCGTAATCGGCCAGGGCTGTGAATTTGATTATTCGGGCACACAGGGTTGTAAAGTTCTCAAGCAGCAAGGTTATAAAGTGGTCCTGGTTAACAGCAATCCGGCTACGATTATGACAGATCCGGAAATGGCTGACAGGACGTACATCGAGCCTATCACACCGGAAATCATCGAGAAGATCATCGCAAAAGAAAAGCCCGACAGCCTTCTGCCTACTCTTGGCGGCCAGACGGGGCTCAACGCCGCAGTTGCGCTCGCTGAAAAAGGCATCCTGAAAAAGCATAGTGTGCGAATGCTTGGCGCAAATCTGCATACGATAAAGAAGGCGGAAGAGAGAGACCTTTTCAAGAAGACGATATCGATTGCGGTCTTGACGTTCCACGAAGCGGTTACGCCCACTCATGGAAAGAAGCAAAGCAGATTATCGAACACATAGGCTTTCCTGCAATTATCAGGCCTTCATATACACTTGGCGGCACGGGAGGCAACGTCGCGTACAATATTGACGAATATCAGAAATACATCGACTGGGGATTGAATTTGAGCCCGAAGAACCAGGTGCTTGTCGAAGAATCCGTCATCGGCTGGAAGGAATACGAGCTTGAGGTGATGCGCGACAAGAAAGACAATGTGGTTATCGTATGCTCGATTGAGAATCTCGACCCGATGGGTATTCACACAGGCGACAGCATAACAGTCGCGCCTGCGCAAACACTTACCGACAAGGAGTACCTGGTGATGCGGGACGCTGCTCTGAAAATCATCAGGGCAATAGGCGTCGAGACCGGAGGCTCGAATATTCAGTTCGCAGTCAATCCTGAAAACGGGAAACTCTATGTCATAGAAATGAACCCTCGTGTGTCAAGAAGTTCTGCTCTTGCATCAAAAGCTACAGGCTTTCCAATCGCGAAAATTGCGTCGCTTCTGGCCGTGGGCCTGACTCTCGATGAGATTCCGAATGATATAACGAAGAAAACACCAGCTTGTTTCGAGCCTACGATTGACTATTGCGTTGTAAAATGGCCGCGTTTCACTTTTGAAAAATTCCCGAAAACCAATCCCGAATTGACTGTGCAGATGAAATCCGTCGGCGAAGCGATGGCTATCGGAAGAACTTTCAAGGAAGCATTCCAGAAAGCTGTCCGGTCACTTGAAATTGACAGGTATTCGCTGGACAGCAAACATATCAAAGCTGAACTTTCAAAGACGCAATTGAAAGACAAGCTGCGCTCGTTTTGCTGGGACAAAATCTGGTATGTTGCCGAAGCTTACAGGCGCAACTTCTCAACTGAAGAACTCTTCAGTCTCACAAAAATCGACCCCTGGTTCTTGAATAATATCCGGGACATAATAAAGTTCGAGGAAAAGATAAAAGCGAGTGCCTCCAGGTCGAAGGCTTTGTCGAAAATCGAGCTTCGCAGAGCAAAGGAATACGGATTCAGTGACAAATATATTTCTACCCTTTATGGTGAAAAAGAAAATGATTTTCGCAAAAGCAGGAACGAGCAGGACATAAAGGCAGTTTACAAAATCGTCGACACATGCGGCGCAGAGTTCGAGGCGACGACTCCTTATTTGTATTCGACTTTCGAGAGCGAATGCGAAGCAAATCCTACTCAAAAGAGAAAAGTAATCATTCTCGGCGGCGGACCCAATCGTATCGGCCAGGGAATCGAGTTCGATTATTGCTGTGTGCACGCCGCTTTCGCGCTGAAGGAAATCGGTATCGAATCTATTATGGTCAACTGTAATCCCGAAACAGTCAGCACGGATTATGATACTTCGGACAGGCTGTATTTTGAGCCGCTAACGTTCGAAGATGTTATGTCTATCGTCGAAAAGGAAAAGCCTGATGGTGTCATTGTACAGTTCGGGGGGCAGACCCCTCTCAAACTTGCAGTCCCGCTGGAAAAAGCGGGAGTTAAAATTATCGGGACATCGCCTGACAGTATAGACCACGCGGAAGACCGGAAACGTTTTAACAGGCTTGTGGAGAAGCTCAAACTGCGCCAGCCTTACAGCGGCACAGCGAACACTTACGAGGAGACTCTCAAAATTGCGAAAAAGCTGGGCTACCCATTGCTTATCAGGCCGTCTTTTGTACTTGGCGGCAGGGCGATGCAGGTAGTCTATGACGACCAGGAACTGAAGAATTGCGTCGCAGAAGCGATAGAAGTCTCGGGCGAGCACCCGATTCTTATAGATAAATTTCTCGACGACGCGACCGAACTGGATGTAGATGCAATCTGTGACGGCACGAAAGTTGTCATAGGCGGCGTGATGGAGCACATCGAAGAAGCAGGTGTCCATTCGGGTGACAGCGCGTGTTCGCTGCCGCCTGTTACGATAAGTAAAAAGGTTCTGGAAGAAGTAAAAAAGCAGACGAAACAGTTGGCACTTGAACTGAAGGTAAAGGGTCTTATCAATATTCAGTTCGCAATCAAGAACGAGGAAGTTTATATTCTCGAGGTAAATCCGCGTGCATCGCGCACTATTCCTTTTGTAAGCAAGTCTATCGGAGTTCCTCTTGCGAAACTGGCCGCGAAAATAATGACAGGAATGACTCTGGATGGATTGAATTTCACGGAAGAAGCGACGATGAGTCACTATTGCGTAAAAGAAGCAGTTTTTCCGTTCCTGAAATTTCCCGGAACAGATACGATTCTCGGTCCTGAGATGCTCTCGACAGGCGAAGTGATGGGCATTTCCGATGAGTTTGGAAGAGCCTACGCAAAATCACAAATTGCGGCGGGAAACACTTTGCCTTTGTCAGGAAACGTTTTCTTCAGTATTAAAGACAGTGACAAATCCCGCGCAGTAGAAGTTGCGCGAAAGCTGCACGAAACGGGATTCAAGATTTTGGCAACAAAGGGAACGTGCATCGAGTTTATCCGCAACAATATTCCTTCGGAATTCGTCCTGAAAGTGTATGAAGGCAGACCTAATATCGTGGACCTTATCATCAACGACGAGATTGATTTGATAATTAATACTGCCGTGAGCAGGCAGGCGATTCAGGATTCGTTTTCGATCAGAAGAACTGCTCTTGACCGGCAGGTCCCTTATGTCACGACCATTCGAGGTGCAGCCGCAGTAGCGAAAGCGATTGCCGCGATGAAACAACAAAAACTCCGAGTGAAACCAATACAGGCATATTATCGAAGAAAAGGAATTTAAAAGTGAAAGCAATATTACTGCTCGAAGATGGAAGGGTATTCGAAGGCAAGTCTTTCGGCGCAAAAGGCCAAAGGTGCGGCGAAGTCGTCTTCAATACCAGCATGACAGGATACCAGGAAATCCTGACGGACCCGTCTTATCACGAGCAGATAATAACTATGACGTATCCGCTTATCGGAAATTACGGCACAAATAAAGAAGACTGGGAATCGAGAAAGATTTTCGCGGCAGGCTTCATCGTAAAGGAAAATTGCGATTACCCGAGCAACTGGAGAAACGAGCATTCTTTTTCCGATTATCTCAAGGAAAATGATATCGTCGGACTCGAAGGAATTGATACACGCGCGCTTGTAAAACACATCAGGATACAGGGCGCCATGCGAGGCATAATATCCTCGGATGAATTTGATATAAAAATTCTGAAACAAAAACTGAACGAATATCCAGGACTCGTGGGAAGGGACATTGTTAAAAACGTTACTTCCAAAAAAGGTTACAGCTGGGACAAGGGCGTTGTCGATGTCCTGAATAATCGCGAGCTTAAACCTGGAACGAAATTTAAAGTAGTCGCGTTCGATTTCGGTATGAAACAAAATATCCTTCGACTCCTTCGCTCTCACGGCTGCGAAGTCCGTGTTGTACCTGCGCAAACGTCTGCAAAGGAAATCCTCGCTGAAAAACCGGATGGCGTTTTCCTGAGCAATGGCCCGGGTGACCCAGCTCCCGTTGGTTACGCCATCAAAACGATAAGGGATTTATTAGGGACGGTCCCCATTTTCGGCATCTGTCTCGGCCATCAATTGCTTGCTCTCGCACTTGGCGCGAAAACCTATAAGTTAAAATTCGGCCACCGCGGCGCAAACCATCCTGTGAAGAACCTTCGCACCGGACAAATCGAAATCACCAGTCAGAATCATGGCTTCTGTGTCGATATGGACTCATTGTCTGATAAAGATGTCGAATTGACGCACATGAACCTGAACGATAACACCAACGAAGGAATTTACAGCAAGAAACTAAATGCCTTTTCGGTCCAGTACCACCCGGAAGCTTCACCAGGTCCACACGATTCGAATTACCTCTTCGATGACTTTATAAAGTTGATGAAAAAATCATAATTCCCTGACCGGGACTCGTTTCGATAAAAAAATCCTCTTGCCTTCGAGCACACTTTTAAACAGACTCTTCAACAGAATCTAGAAAAATATTCAATGCTTGTGTGTTTTGTAACACCGTGTTATCATAAAATCCATGAATTACCGGATAAATTAAAAATTCAGGAGGATTAAGTAAATGGATAAAAAGCAGTTTGGCGGTGACAAGAAATTGCCTATGAAGTCGCTATTAGCAAAACACGAGCGGAGGTTTATCGACGCGAACGTGTCTAGAATTCCTTCGTGGCTCGAGGGATACGACCTGACTTTGATGACTATCATCTGGTCCCTGTGCCTGTTAATCTTCGGGCGTTTTGCAAGAGACAATATTCACTGGCTCTGGCTCTCGTCTGTGATGGTTTTCCTGCAATGGTTCACAGACTCGTTCGACGGCGCTCTCGGCAGGCTGCGAGACACAGGCATTCCCCGATGGGGCTACTACATGGACCATTTTCTCGACTACGTGTTCATATGCTCGGTTCTGATAGGCTACTCATTTATCCTTGACGGCCTGAGCAGGCAGCTCGTTTATCTTCTCATCCCAGTGTTCGGTTGCTTCCTCGTAAGCTCGTACCTGGCATTCGGCGCAACCAACGAATTCAAGATAACCTTCCTCGGCGCGGGACCTACCGAAATTCGCATTTACATCATTCTGCTGAACATCCTTCTAATAATTTTCGGTACAGTCTGGATAGAAAAAATTCTTCCCTACATCCTTTTCGTTTCGATAGCAGTAATGTGTGTTGTAGTTTACAGAACACAGAAGTACATCTGGAACATGGACATGACCGAAAAAAGAGCCAGAGACGCAAAACAGGCTGAGCAATAATGTTCCGCTGAACTTACGGACGCTCGAAGGTATCAGTTTGTCTTTCGCCTATTGACGGCCTGCGTGGCTCACTTTCCTGAAGGCGCGCCCTGAGCTGCTGATTCTGATTTCGCAGGTCCTGGTTCTGGTTTCGCAATTCGCGGTTCTCGTTTCGCAGCCTCTCATTTTCCTCTTCGAGATTTATCAATCTGTCCTGAATTCTCGTGTACGCATTATGTATGCGATCTATGTTGTTATTCAACGCGTTCCTCAACTGGTCGACCATCTGGGGAACGTTATCGATGATCGCGCGCATGCCCGGCCGGGAGATTATCTCCAGATTCGGTCGCGGTTCGCGTGCTCCACGTCCAGTTCCCGTACCGGGTGGGACCAGTTGAACAGGCTGCGGCCTCTGCGGGCGCCCGGGCGTTTGAGCCTGAGGTTGCACCGATTGACTCGCTATATTTTCGCGAATTTGTTCAGCCTCCCGGATCATTTGCCTTAGACGCTCGATTTCAGCATCAATCTCTCGAAGCTGCCTCTGCTGCGGCCTCTGCTGATTTTTCAGTTCTAATTGCTGCGCCATATTATCAGCTTCTCTTCGCAATCGGTCTGCCTCATCTGCGCGGCCTTCTGCTTCAGCTCGCTGGGCCTCATTCCTTAAATTCTCAATCGCGCCGCGAAT
Source organism: Sedimentisphaerales bacterium (assembly GCA_037380865.1). Classification (GTDB taxonomy): domain Bacteria; phylum Planctomycetota; class Phycisphaerae; order Sedimentisphaerales; family Anaerobacaceae; genus JAFGPS01. Next base: position 157 of record JARRRJ010000033.1, on the reverse strand, counting down.
AGCCGCAGTTCGATCAGCATTAGCCTGTGCCTGTTCCTGGCGAGTCGCATTTTGTCGTGGTTCCTGTGCCGCGGCGTTTACAACAAGGATACCGCTCAGAGAAACTCCTGTGACAACTAATAGTATAAGTATTCTGTATCGCTGACTCATAATAAAT
>JARRRJ010000032.1:0-16474 GCA_037380865.1 Sedimentisphaerales bacterium | reverse complement strand
ATCGAATCTTTCCAAAGGCATAAAATTCGGACCTCATGCGGGCTCTCGGATTCAGGCCGCAAGAAAGAAAAGAGTCCTGATTCTCGGTGTCAACGGCTTCATCGGCAACGCGCTCAGCAAGAGGCTCCTCGACAGCGCCAAGTACGAAGTTCACGGCATGGATTTGCAGTCCAACTACATTCAGCACCTCATCGGCAAGCCGAACTTCCACTACGAGGAAGGTGACATCTCGATACATGGCGAATGGATCGAGTACCACATCAAGAAATGTGATATTGTCCTGCCGCTCGTTGCTATTGCCACGCCAATCGAATACACGCGAAATCCCCTGCGCGTTTTCGAGCTGGACTTCGAGGAAAACCTCAGCGTTGTGCGATATTGCGTTAAGTATAACAAGCGAATCATCTTCCCGTCCACATCAGAAGTCTACGGCATGTGTGACGAGGACGAATTTGACGAAGACAATTCCAAATTAATTCTCGGCGCAAAAACGATGCTTCACAGACGTTTCAGATGGAGTCGAGGCTCTTTACAGGATAATCGAGAACAAAGACGGGATCTGTGACGGCAAAATCATCAATATAGGAAATCCCGACAACGAATCAAGCATACGCGAACTGGCGGAAATGCTTTTGGAAAAATTCAATCAGCATCCGCAGCGTTCCAAGTTCCCGCCTTTTGCAGGATTCCAGGAAATAGAGAGCGGCTCTTACTACGGCTCAGGCTACCAGGACGTACAGTATCGCAGGCCAAGCATAAAGAACGCGAAGAAATTCCTTAAATGGTCGCCGCAGATAGGTATGGACCAATCCGTGGAACAGACGCTGGATTTCTTCATAAAGGAGAGCCTTGCTTCGCAAGAGTCACTCAAAGAGGAGCAATCGAAAAAGAAAGGACCTCACGAGATAGTCTCCGTTTCCTACAAAAATGAAAAAGCTGCATCAAAAAAGAATAAACTCGCGGCACAGAATTAGAGAACTGAATGATTAGACTATTCACCGAATTGACTAACCAGACAGGAGCGTGCGATATATCGTACCATTTAAGTCACGCTATGAAAAAAAGGTGCGATTCATCGAACTCTACATAAAATAATAAAGCAGCAAATTGCGGCAACGAAGATAACATGGAAGTAAATCGAAACGAAGTCAAAGCAGGAAAATTAAAAAATCGTTTTACTGTGCATAGCAATATAACCGAAAGAAGACTGCCCGCATTTCTCGTTTTACTTGTCTTTTCGAGCCTCCTTTTTTTGGGCGGCCTCGGAAGAAGACATTTATGGGAAGCAGATGAGCCTCGCGTCGCGGGCATAGCGGCTGATATGGCAAGGTCGGGTGACTTTGTCGTACCGAGATTAAATGGAACACCATTCCTTGAGAAACCCCCACTATTTTTCTGGGCAGAAGCAGCAGCTTTCAGAATTTTCGGTGAGAGCACATATGCGGCAAGGCTTGTACCTGCGTTATCTGCGATAGGATGTGTCATTGTCCTGTTTTTCCTCGCACTGCAAATGAATATGTCAGTCAGAGGCGCTTTTCTGTCTGCATTTGTGCTCGCAACTTCAGCAGAATTCTGGCATCTCGGACGCAACAACCTGATCGATATGACACTGTGCTTCTTTATAACCGCATCAATGGCTTGTTTTTATAAACTCATCCAATCGAAGTCAGGCAGGATTTTCTGGTACGTCGCATTCGTTCTGTCCCTGTCCTGCGCAATATTATCGAAAGGTCTCGTAGGTCTCGTTATTCCTCTCTCGGCGTTCGTGATATGGCTCGCGGCAGAGAAAGATTTTTCCCTTCCGAGCTGGAGTTTCCTGATTACCGGCACTGTATTGTCCTTCGTCCCTGTCTCGATATGGATCTTGCTGCTTTACAATAATCTTGGACAAGAAGCTGTTTATCGAGCTGTCTGGCTAAATAATTTCGGCAGATTCACAGGCGGATTTCCCCAGCATGTGGCTCCGTTCTATTATTATCTCGATAAATTTCCGGGTCAATTTATGCCGTGGACATTCTTTTTGCCTATTGCAGGCTGGCTGCTCATCAGGGAAGCTCGCAAACGCGAAAAATCCAATCCGTCCCTTTTCATTCTGACATGGTTTGTTATTCCTTTTATTCTTCTGTCTATTTCAGCGGGAAAGCGAAGCCTTTATCTGATTCCGATATACCCAGCCGCCGCTCTTGCAGTTGGATACGTCGCGGATTGGACTCTTAATTGCAATGAAAAACCTTCTACATGGTTCGAAATTCCCGCTTCTATATTGGCGGGAATCGCAGTGGTGACACCGCTTGTGTTTCTCGGAATTCGCTTTTATTATCATCAACCTTTCGTAACAAGTGTTTTGCTTGCAATACTTGGATCAGGTTTAGGTTTGTATTCGTTTCTTTTCTTCTATAAGAAAGACCTGAACAATTTCTTTCAAATGCTTGCGCCTTCATTTTTGGTAATTTTTTTGACGTTCGACATGGCGGTCACGCCTATCTTCAACGAAAAAGAGTCTTTCGAGCCGCTGTTTAAATATGCGGGCAAACTTAAGTCCGAAGGCGTGCAATTATGTCTCTTGCAGCCGGCAGAACGTCTTGACGGAGCGGCGGTATTCTACCTGAAGCAGCGTGTCACAAGATTCAACGACTTCGAGACGGCACATGAGTTTATGCTTAAGACTGATAAAATAATGATAATTTCCAGAAAAGAGATTGTTGAAAAATTTCCAGATATACATATCATAGAGGACTTTAATATCGGCGAAGACACGATCGTCATCTTTACGGACAAGAAACTTGCAAAGGGTAATTGATGAAGGCCAGGTGGATTCAGACAATTATTATCGCGGCAGTTAATTTCCTGTTGTGGGTGATTCCGAGCAATGTCTCGTATCTTATTGCACAGAACAGGGACGTCTTGCTTGGCAGATACGGGGTGACTCATCTGACGTGGGCGATATTAGTAGTCCCCGTGAGTCTTATGTGGCTCTACCTCATCTGGTCGAACGAAAAGAACGTAAGACAACGCCAGTTTCAGGTAGCTGCGCTCGCTTTATCCATAATTTTGCCCATGATCCTCGTTGACGTGCTGATGCGTCTTGCGCAACCGAAACAGTATGTCATGGAGACAAATTTTTACCACAGGCAGCCTGATTCTCGGATCACGGGAATAAATCATGATGTGCCCGAAAACGCTTTTTCTTATCCTCAGATGCGACCGGGCTACCCTGACATCGAATACACTTTAACAACCGACAAAATCGGCTTTCGCAACAAGACTGCGCTTGAGAAATGCGACGTTGTTGCGCTCGGCGATTCTTTTACTGAAGGTTCGAATGTTACGGATGATGACGTCTGGACTGTAAAGCTAGCCCAGAAGAGTAATCTCAGCGTATATAACCTCGGAATGGCAGGAACGCATCCGGGCATTTACCTTGAAACTCTAAAGCTGTTCGGCACCTCCCTTTCACCCGGGATAGCTCTTTGCATGTTGTACGAGGGAAATGATTTTCGTGACTCCAACTACGAGCGTGAAGATACGATAGGACATAAAATAGGTAATTATTTCAAAGGCTCACCTCTGCGTCTCGCTTTGCAGAACTTATTAATAAAAAGCATGAGTTCGTCGGAAAGCAAACCTGTCGAAGAACAGACTGTGTCGAAAAATGTTCAGGCTGAATCCGAGAAGGAAGATATTAATCCAGAGTCAGTCAGCGCCCTTTCATGGCTGCCTGTTCCGATTCCCGAAGGTCCTGATGCGAAATATTATACCTTCACAGTGAAAAGCCTTCTCGCTCACTTCGAGAAGAAAGATTCATTTCTGCGCACTAAAGGATACAAGCAGACCATAGTAAGTCTTCGCCAAATCAAGAAAATATGTGACGATAATAGTATTCGTCTTGTCATAGTTTATGCTTCCGACAAGTCCCATGTTCTTATGCCGCTGGTTATTGACAATATAAGTTCTCAGACACTAAGAGACTTTATGGCGCTTAAAGCAAAGAGACTCCCTCCCGTTGACGAGCTTAAAAATGAAGTTCTGAGCCGTCTTGATATGAAGGAGCAGGTCTTTAAAGACTTCTGTGAGAAGGAATCCATCGACTTTATCAGTCTTACCCAGCCATTACGAGAGAAAGTAGCTCTCGGAGAGCAGCTTTATTTTACTTACGATGACCACTGGACTCCGTTAGGTCACGAAGTCGTTGCAGATGCAATAAACGACTTCTTAAATAATTTACATGTCACGCAAAAGGAAGAGCAGGCCCAAACAAATAATACCGAGTAGAAATTTATGAAAGCAGGTCTTAGAGTAGATGTAGATACATTCAGAGGGACTAAAATTGGCGTTCCGAACTTATGCAGAATTCTTGAAAAGTATTCCGTAAAAGCTACATTTTTCTTCTCTGTGGGACCTGATAACATGGGACGTCACTTATGGCGGCTTCTTCGGCCGGTATTCCTGAAAAAAATGCTTAGAACGAAAGCGGCCAGTCTGTACGGCTGGGATATCTTATTGAGAGGGACATTCTTTCCCGGACCTGTGATTGGTGAAAAATTGGCACATATTATCCGTGCGACTTCAGACGCCGGACATGAAATTGGATTGCATGCCTGGGACCATCATGCATGGCAGGCTCATATCGATAACATGGACAGTGAAGCAATTTACAATTCCATAAATAAAGGTGTAACATTGCTGACAAAAATTATCGGTCATGAGCCTGATTGTTCAGCTGTGCCAGGATGGAAGGCAAATGACCTTGTGCTCGAGCAAAAAAGCAAATTTCCTTTTCGCTATAACAGTGACTGCAGGGGAGAAAGCGTATTTCTTCCTGTTATCAATGACAAAGAGCTTACTCAGCCGCAGGTCCCTGTGACTTTGCCGACATACGATGAAGTCTTAGGACGAAATGGCATAACGAACGAAAACTACAACGAGCATCTTTTGTCACTTATTGTTCCCGAAAAGCTTAACGTGCTTACAATACACGCAGAAGCTGAAGGGATAATATGTGAAAAGCTGTTCGATAGTTTTTTGTATGACGCAAAAAGACGGGATATTCTTTTTGTTCCGCTTGGCGAGCTGCCGGCTTATTATACACCTTTGAAAACTGCAAGAATTGTCACCCGGGAAATTCCCGGACGGGAAGGCTGGCTCTGCTGTCAGTCTGATTAGAGCTTAGAAAAAGAAGAATTAGAAAAGATGAGAGAATTAAAACAAATAACCGAACAAATGCAAAAGAACAGAAACACAGAGGAGCAAAAAACACTGCGTACTCATACGCTGCATAAATACAGATTTAGTCCGATCTGGGGATTCGCAGTCATGTTTTTGATTTTGTTGGGAGCTGAAAATAAGCTTTTTGCGCAGGGTGACAGGATATCATCGAGCAACTATAGTTTTTTTGAAGCTGAAAGCCTGAAACAATCCGATAAGTCCGATTCGCAGAAGGAATATTCATTTTTGAGCACGTTTAACAGTTGGCCTCGAAGGAAGAAAATGATTGCATTTAACACAGCCGCCGTCACCGCTACAATGGTCATCGGAGCTGCATCGTGGGATTATTACAGCTCTTCGTTCAGGTTTAAAAACGAAGGCTGGCTTGATCCTGATACAGATTACGGCGGCGCTGATAAGTTCGGGCACGCTTTCGGCGGATACGCACTTACGAGTGTTTACAATACCATCTATAAAGATTTCGGCTACTCCGACAAACAGGCGATTGCGTATGGAGCGTTAAGCAGCTGGGCCCTGCTGACACTCGTCGAAGTGGGTGACGGCTTCAGTAAAGACTATGGCTTCAGCATACAGGACGAAGCATTCAACACAGCGGGCGTCGGTCTTTCCTACCTGCGACACAGATACCCTGCACTCGCGGACATATTCGATTATCGCCTGGAATGGGTGCCCTCGAAGGTTTTCAGAAGTGGCGACGCAGATCCCTTTACCGATTACGAGGGACAGAAATACCTCGTCGCCTTAAAGCCGGACGGGATATTGAAAACCGATAATTCCCTGCTCAAAGCTATTGAGCTGGATTTCGGATTCTATACTCGCGGGTACGATGTGCACGGAGGGAATCCCCGAAGGTACATCTTCTACGGAGTCGGACTGAACGTAACATATATCATCGAACAACTCACGGGTCACCGTCTCGGGGGATTCTTCAATTATATACAGATGCCTTTCACATATATTCCATTCAGGTCCAGACTGGACTGACTTGAAATGACATTCAGGAGCTATGTGTGGCATAGTCCGTTTATTGACTTTCCAGTTCTCTCTCGTAATCTTCCGGGTAATCCATGTCCAGAAGCACTGAAGGACTGGAGACGCTCAATTCGAATACATCGTCATCATGGTCCACGAGAATGCCGCGCAACCCTACTTCATCATATTTAGTCAATATTTCATCGCGGTAAATTTTCGATAACAACAGAGGGTGACCTCGCTTGTCGTTATGGAGCGGCACGATGATTTTCTTTTCTGATGAATAAAAAGTCTGAATCATGCTACCTATAAGCTCGCTGGTGATGGAGGGCTGATCCCCGAGAACTACAAGCAGAGCGTCGCAGTTCTCCGGAATGTCACGCAGTCCCGCGCGCACTGATGAGAGCATCCCTGATTTATACTTTGGATTTCCGATGATTTCGACGGGCCTGCCAGATAATTCTTTTTCTATCATCTCAGGTTGATGGCCGACAATGACATACACTTTTTTAATTTTGCTCGCAAGAACCTGGTCTACAATATGCGAAATTACTGTTCCACTTCCGAAAGGAAGCAGAAGTTTCTGAGTTCCCATTCGACTCGAACAACCAGCAGCAAGTACTATAGCACAAATCATTTCGAAACCACCTGATTTCCGGCTTTATGAACCAGTCCTTTTCGCCTGACAGCGATCAATTCTGCAATGATACTAACTGCAATTTCCGGAACTGTTACAGCGCCGATATCCAAACCTATCGGAGTAAATATTTTGTCAAACTCTTCTTCAGTGCAAAGGGCTGTTTGAATAAAATTCTCGCGAATCAGAGCTACTTTGCGCCTGCTTCCTATCATCCCCACGTAAGCGGCGGATTTTTTCAGACTCACTTCCAGGGCTTCGGCATCGTTCTTGTGGCCGCGAGTGACAATTACGATATAAGTATCTTTGTCGGCATTTATTTTTCCAAGCTCTTTTGCTATATCGCCGCAAATTGTTCGCGACTGGCAGGGAAAAAGCTCGGGATTCGTAAATTCGGGCCTGTCATCCAAAACAATAATATCGAAGCCTGCAAAATTTCCCTGAAATGCAAGAGCCTGACCGATATGGCCTCCACCCACAATTACTAAAAGAGGTCTCGGGATGATTGGTTCGATGAAAACGTCTTTTCTTTCAGCTTTATTGTCGGAACTTCCAGTAAAAAGCTGCGCCGCTTCATGCTTCAGGCAATAAGATATTTTATCGAAGCGCGGAAAGTGCTCATCCGAAGGAATGGAATCCTCGGAGAACCACTGATAATCAACGTACAGATCCTGCGTTTCGTTTATTGTTGTGATTAGAACGCCTTTTATTCTATTCTTAACTGCATCGGAAACTTTCTTAAAGGATTCTTTATCTTTGGCAGCATTAGGATCAACAAGTACTGTCATACTTCCGCCGCAGATGGGGACATCATCCTGTCTGTCTGCACCGTATAACTGCAGATCGAAAACAACAGGCTTTTTAGATTTACAGGCCTGCACTGCCCTGCTTTGTGTTTGTGCTTCGACAACTCCGCCGCCAAGCGTGCCGAAGATTTTTCCTGTATTTAAAACGATAGCTCTCACACCTGCTTTTCGCGGCGTTGAGCCTTCGGCTTTGAGGACCAGCGCAATTGCGAAATTTTCGTCCCCTTCTATTAACTCTTCAATTTTTAGAAGGACTTCCGGAGAACTTTCTGTTTTATCTATCATATTTACGTGGTAGTCTCATTCAATTTCTTTGCATGTTCGATCAGAGCTGGAAGCATAGGCATGGAACGAAGTCGAATCCCGGTCGCCGCGAAAACCGCATTCGAAATTGCGGGAGCTATCGCGATAATAGGCGTTTCACCTGCTCCCGCGGAAGGTATATCGGTTTTATTTACAAGATGAACGTCAATTTTCGGAACGTCCCTGAACCTGGGAACCAGATAGCTGGCAAAGTTCGCATTAAGAATCTTTCCATCCATGAACTTCATCTCCTCGCGCAGCGCACCGCCTAAACCCATAATGATGCAACCCTGCACCTGAGAAAGCAGGTTATCCGGATTCTGTATCGGGCCGCACTCAAAAGCTTCACATATATTCTTTACTTCAATTGTACCGAGCTTAGCGTTGACGCCCACTTCGACACATGCGGCGACAACAGAATTCTTTTCAGTTCCGCACGCCAGGCCAAAGCCTCTCTCGGTGGTACTCTGTTTTCTCTTCGTTTCCCAGTCGAATTCTTTGGCAGCTTTTTCGAGAACAGTTCTTATGCGCTGATTGTCAAGATGTTTGAGCCTGAATTCGAGCGGATCTGCTCCGGCTGCGGCTGCAAGCTCGTCCATGAAGCACTCTCTTGCGAAATTGTTTGCAGTTGCCGCCAGGCAGCGATATGGACCCTGGCTCAGGGGAGAATCAGCACGAACATACTGCTCATTCTTGACTGCAATTGTGTATGGAGTGTTGAGAGCGGCATTGCCCGAATTTATGTTAATAAATTCCCAGGCGACAAGCGAGCCGTTTTCGTCGAGAGCTCCTCTGCAATCTATTACGGCCGCAGGTCTGAAGTAAGCCCACGTAAATTCATCTTCACGTGTCCAGCGAATCGAAACAGGACGCCCGGCGGCTTTCGCCAAACGTGCGGCTTCTTCCGCCGCCTGGCCTGTATGCTTTCCGCCGAATCCCCCGCCCATGTCGGGAACGATTACGCGAACTCTGTCATTCGATAAATTAAATGCACGAGCCAGGTCACCCTGGATACGCTGAGGATAATCGATGCCTGCCCACGTTGTCAGATTGCCATCGTTCCATTCTGCCATAGCTGCTCGAGGCTCCATTGGAGTATGCTGAATATAGGCTACATGATACGTTTCACTCAAAGTTTTGCCTGCTTTCGAAAAAGCATCAGAGCCTGTGTTTCGCTGTCCCCCGCGCGAATGGTCTCGCAGATATTGATATATTTCATCGCTCGAAGGGTGAGGGACAGTGTCCCATACCGCAGTTTTTGTAATGGCTTCCATCGCCTGATTAGCGATAAAAGTTGTAGGTGCGGCCACGCCGACAAACTGGCCGTCCTGGACAACTACGACGTCTTTCATTTCTTTCGCTTTTGATACGTCAACTGATTTAAGTGTAGCGCCGTATGAAGGAGGCCTTAGAACTTTGCCATAGAGCATGTTGGGACGCATAATATCGGAAGGATAAAGATGCACGCCGGTGACAATGTCACGACCGGTCGGTTTATGTACAGGCGTGCCAAGAACTTTCCATTCGCTTACAGGCGTTAACGCAACGTTCGATGACACACTTTGCTTGAACGCTTCGCTTAGATTTTGAGTTTTTGCTATATCTCCATAAGTGAGTGTTTGATTTGCAGAAGGATTTGTGATGACTCCATCCTGAACCTGTAAGCTGCCAGGTGAGACCTCCCATTGCTCAGCCGCAAGTTGTGTCATTATCTCGCGTGCCGTGGCGGCTGCCTGACGAACCGGTGGCCCTGCCGTCATGCCGTCATCAGGGACCAGCTCTGTGTCAGCCAGTATCATTTTGACCTTATCAGGAGAGACTCGCAATTCTTCCGCGGCAGCCTGTAATAGCTGCGTGCGGCAGCCCTGGCCTTCGTCGACTTTGCCTGTCATTACCGTGACGATTCCATCCTGTCCAACGTGAAGTCTCGCTTCGACAGGTATCGACGGACCTCTTCCTCCTCCGCCTCTTCTTTGTGCGTCGGCAATGTCACTCGTTACAGTTACAAGAATTCCGGCACCGACAAGCTGAACAAAAGTTCTCCTGTCAATCTTGATTTGGTTGTCTGGAACAAAGACAGATTCATCGTTTTCGAATCTGGATACTTCATCTATTATTTGAGCTAAGTTTTTTTCAGACATTGTTTTTGGCCTCCTCCATTTTTGCCGCGGCTCTATGAATAGCGCCGATTATTTTCGGATACCCGTTGCATCGGCACATATTACCGTCCATCCATTCGATGATCTGGTCGTCTGTCGGGTTGGGATTTCTTTGAAGAAGCGCGACGGAATTCAGTATCATTCCGGGCGTGCAATAGCCGCACTGAAAAGCGCCTTCGTCAATGAATGCCTGCTGGACTGGATGAAGCTTGTCGCCATCCGCAAGGCCTTCTATTGTCGTTATCCCTTTGCCTTCGACGTCACCAATCTTTACCATGCACGAATGATTGGGTTCTCCTTCAATCAAAAGAGTGCAGGCGCCGCACAAACCTTCTTTGCACCCAAAGTTCGTACCCGTCAGTTTCAAATCCTCCCTGAGAACTTCGAGCAGAAGACGCTGAGGATCAGTGACAACCTTCTTTTCCTGATTATTAACGAAAATCAAAATTTCTTTATCCATAACTAAACCTCCAATCCAGGAACAACATGATTCGAGATACTAAGCATTTTACGAAGCCGCTCTACTTTACGAAGGAGTCAGCCAGTTCATAATACCACCATATACAGCTGCGCCAATAATAATAAATGCCGGGTGAATTTTTGTAAGAGTGAACAATACGAACGAAAGTACGAGAACAACAATATATTTTAACTGAGTCAAATTGCCGACGTTAACCATTTTTACCGCAATTCCGACAATCAGAGCAATCACTGCGTATCGAGCCATTTCCAGTGCGGCTTTGACAACGCTTATGTGCCTGTACCTGGAATATACCAGTGATATAAGAAGCATCAGAATGAGGGGAGGAAGCAAATTCGCAATATTTGCGACTATTATGCCGGGGATTCCGGCAACTTTATAACCCGCGTAAGTTGCAAATTTTATCGATATAGCGCCCGGGAAAAGCTCCGACATCGCGACGACTTCGAGGAACTCGTTTTTATCGAGCCAGTGATAATTAATGACAAGCTCCTTTTCCATAAGAGGCAGGAAAGAATACGCTCCGCCAATTGCCAAAAGTGCAACTCTGAAAAATGCAATAAAAAGTTTCAACAAAATCATTATAAGAATCCCTTAAATTAATCTGACCGAAACAACAGAGCCTTCGGGAATTTCACTCGCGCCAATATCCATGCTAACAAGCCCGTCTGCTTCACTGAGTGCGTTGATATGAGCGGAGCCGTGATATTCGAGAGGTTCAAGTTTACCATCTTCTGTGATCTTCACGGGAAACCAGCCCAGTCTTTCAGTATCTTTCCTGCGTAAATTTTGGGCGAGGGGCATTTCGATATGTAATGTCGAATAATCGTGTCCCATCAGTTTATACAGGAAAGGTTTTATTATGAGCTCGAAGACTGCATATGTTGATACAGGATTACCTGGTATCCCGAAACAGTAAAGGTCATCGCGCATTCCGAAAACTGTAGGTTTGCCCGGTTTTAATGCGATTTTTTCAAACAGGAGCCTTACATTATTTTGTTTGAGCATTTCCTTGACAAAATCATACTCACCCATCGAGACTCCGCCTGAAAGAGTCACGACGTCGTTTTCGGAGGCTGCTTTTTTAAAGATTGCGTCAATTTCGTCGACGCTGTCTTTCGTTATTCCATAATATCTTGCCTGCACGTCAATTTTAGCAAATTGTGCCATGAGCTGCATGCTGTTGCTGTTGCGAATCTGCGATGAAGTCGGTACAACGTACGGCTCAACAAGTTCGCTACCCGTTGCAACAATGCCTGCCTCAGGTTTTTTCGAAACGAGGACTTCGGTATGTCCGGCTGCAGCGAGAACAGCTATATGCCTGGGCTCAATTATGATTCCCTTATTAAGAACAACCTGTCCCGCTCTTAAATCTACTCCCTTTCGACGAATATAATCATTCTCATCATCTCCAAAAAAGCGAACTCTATTTTCTCTGGGATTTTCCGTGAATTCCACCATTATCACGCAATCGGCACCCTTGGGCATCACGGCCCCTGTCATAATTCTGGCGCACTGGTTTTGCCCGATTTCTTTATCAGGCTTCTTTCCGGCGGGACTTGTCTCGACTATTTTCAATTCATTAGAGAGGTCCCGTCTCCTGCAGGCGTATCCGTCCATTACTGCCCTGTCGCTGGGAGGCATGTCAATATCAGATTTTACGTCTTCCGCTAATATGCGATTTAACACATGACTGATATCGACTTTCTCATCACCCAAAAAGCGTGCGGATTCAAGAACTATTTTAAGAGCTTTTTCAAATGCCAACATTATTTATGCTCAATTGTTGTTATAAGATTAATTTCAATACATGAGATTATATATTTTCGTGCAGGTGACTTAAAGTATTAAATCTAAAAGAATTAACACAAAATAATTTTCATAATTCATATTATTAATGTGAAACAGAACAATAAAAAAATACACCTGCCTCTAGTTTTTAAGCATTTATATATGTTAAATTAGGGGAAATGCCTAAAGCTTTCCAATGGTAAAATCAGTATATGCCAGTGCACTACATTATTAAAAACGAAAAATGAATGAAAGGGTATGCTTTTCTATGCTGCCTCTCCAAGCTGGTGTACCTGTAGGCATACCGAGTTTATTGGTTGAACCAAACGGCGTGGAAATTCCTGTTTTAGTCAATGTGCTCGGACAAAAAGAACCAAACGACATTAATGACGTGAGAGAGCTTATAACTGAAGCTAACTCCATTTTGGAGCAGGCTAATGTACAGTTAGCCATCGAACGTATCAACACTGATATAAATGACATTGGAAACGGTGACGCTGTATTAACAGAAGACGAGATTACTGTAGCTTTACTTGGTAGTCTGTTTGAAATGCAGGGGTATCACTGGCCCGGTAAAGGTATCAAAATCAATATCGCAGATGATGTCCGTGCGGAGATGCCCGAATTAATTTTCTGGTATGATAACTTTTACCCTGTCGCATTTCTCGAATCAGGCCAGTCTCCTGCTCAAATGGGAATAACTTTAGCTCGTGAAGTCGGTAAAGCGGCAGGACTGCCTGAATCACCCGATCCCAACAATCTCATGAACCCGGCGGAAAACGGGATACAATTGAATGAAGACCAGACAGCAGCGATTCTTGCTATTGCCAAAGAAGTCGGATTCGTCAGGTCTTCGTTAGCTAACGGCTATTCCCCTGATATTCTTTACGAGCTTAGACACAAAAAACCAGGTGCCCTATTTTACCCGGAAGGCTGGACACTTAAAGGCGACTTTCCTGCTGATGTGACTTCAGATAACTTACCTTTTATTGGAGGTCCTGACCTGGCGGCCTTTATAGCCAAAAGCGGCGGTATCGATGTTGACAGCGCAAATCGCTCGCTGATTTTGAAATATTACTTCTATGGTGCCAGCTTGCCTGAAAATACATCTCTCGATACATATTTTCGCATGTACAATCATAACCTGGATGGTAATGGTTCAAATGGAACGCAGGGTGATCCTTTCGATATTTATGATTCAGTGATTGGCATTGGATTATCGAATTTTTCATCAGCTTATCTCGGAGTTATCAATCTGCGTACCATAGAAAAAGAGTTTGTATATATACCCGAAGCGGTAGTGACAACTGAATATGACACAATTTTTAGTCGAACTAAAGTGAAAGCGGAAGTACCTTTCAGCTCGCTGCAAGGTAAGATTTCCACGGATGTAATGGATGGCCTTATTAATGGACGGAAGTTGGAAATTCTTACGAAATCTTACAGTTCCACATATGATCCGGAACAGGGATTCGTTCCCCAGGAAGATTATATCGAGAATATCAAGTTAGAGGCAAAGCCAGGTACTATTCCAAGAGTTTTTGCTTCATTTGCTCTGGATGAGAAAGAGGTAGATAGTATGCCCGGCTTTCATATTCGTTCTGTTAAACCTGTCGAACCTCCTGATCCAAATCAATCGCTGATTGAATTCTTTGAGATGTTATTTACCGATTCTGTACCGATAGCTGAAGAAGGCTCGCGTGATTCGGAATTTGTAAATCTTAATGCTTCTGTGGATTATGGAGGCTTTTTCACGGCTGATAACAATTATCCCGACGAGCCATTCCCAATAGGAGCAAGTAACAACTTCGGTACGGAAGTTACCGCCGCTGTTTATTTAACAAAAGGTTTGCATATCATTGGCACTCCCGGTAAAGGTGCCGCTTCTCTCGAAATTGGCGGAACAGAAGTCGGATTCGCATACTATAGATCTTATAACGACTTTAATGATGTAAATTCCGTTGATCCGAATTCATGGAAACATGATCATAATACGGATGGCGATTACAACGGAAATTATATGCACATCCTTACACAACAAGATCGGCCTTTTTATGTTGAGGAAGATGGTTTCTTTTCCTTACGACTTAGGACCTGGTTTAACACAGAGCGTGTGTCGCTGGAACTTACTGAGATATTAAAAAATGAAGATGGAGATCGAGTGTTATTAGGAGATGTTGAGAAAAACAGCTCGCCTGTTTTACTTCCAACCAATATTAACTTCTGATAATAATTATCGTGTTTTCGTCGGATCAATGCAGAGACAGGAATTTTCTGTCTTTATTATCTTTTATTAAATGCCTGAGGCTCTTCACTTTGTGCCTAGAGGAATTTTATTTAAAAAATGGGGAAAATCCCTATTGATTTTCCTGAGCGAACTCAATAAAATGCATATTTACGTATAACATGATAATATATCCCATCGTGTTCATTTCGAACTGCAATGCAGGTTAAAATTACAGGAATAGAAATTCTCCTTCTACGCCTGAGACTTTTCTGAGAAGTAAGAATGCACAGAATTCGGGTTATATTACAGGTAAATGCAATAGATTATGACCAGTGTAAATGAGTATATCGACGAACGTTTAATAATCTCTGACCTTAAGACAGAGACAAAAGAAGAGACTATTCGCTTTCTGGCAGAAAAGATTTTCAAGTTAAAATCAGAAATTTTCCCCGAAAATTTTTCGAGTTCAAGTCTGCACGCAAGAATCATCGAGCGCGAAAACATTCAGACTACCGGCCTGGGAAACGGCATCGCTTTTCCTCATGCACGCATAGAGAAATTCAAAGACCTCGCGCTTGCTATCGGTGTCAGCAAGAAGGGAATCGACTGGGAAAGTTTTGACAAGAAGCCGTGTAATATCATTTGCCTGATGATTTCACCTCAGCTGAAGCCCTACCTCATACTGCAAACGATGGCAGTGCTTGCCAGGTTCCTGAGCGAGGATGCGAACGTAGCTAAAATGGTAAGCGGTCTGCCGCCCGAACAAATAGCCGATATGATCAGGGATTCCGCGTTAGTCACTGAAAAAACAGTTCTGGCAAAGGACATAATGAGACCCGTAGACAAGTACGTGACGCTGGAAACTTCAATCGAGGAAACGACGCAGATCATGCATCTGAATCGGCTGGATATTTTGCCGGTCATCGACGAAAATCATAAGTTGCTCGGTGAAATTTCGTGTCTCGACATCTTCACGTACGGGATACCGGATTTCTTCAACCAGCTTCAGACTATCTCGTTTATGAAGAGCCTCGATCCCTTCGAGAAGTATTTCAAATTCAGAAAGAGTCTGAAAGTAAAAGATATTTACAGCAGACAAGTAAACGAAATCTCGAAGGACACGACACTGATGGAAATAGTTTTCGAAATGACGGCCAAGAATAAACTGAAGCTTTTCGTCGTTGATTCGGGCCGTCTTATTGGTACTATCGACAGGTTTTCAGTCATTGATAAAATTCTATTTTTCTAAAAATGATTAATATGAAAGTATTCGCTACAGTCACAATATTCGTGAATCGTCGCAGTCATAGGCGCATCTCTTATGCTCGCGCTGAAGCTGGTCACCTTCGACCAGGCAGTCGATTCGGTCGATTTCAACGTTATTTTTCTGCTTGTGGGAATGATGACTTCAGTGTCAATTCTTTCGAAGACCGGTTTTTTTGAGTGGGCTGCAACGAGTATTGCGAAAAAGTCGCGGGGGGAGCCGGTAATAATAATGATTTCACTGCTTTTCATAACCGCGGCCTTTTCTGCGGTGCTGGACAATGTCACTACAGTCATACTCCTCGTCCCTGTAACTATTTTGATCTCGCAAATACTTGAGATTTCTCCCGTCCCGATAGTGATTATGGAAGTAATAGCTTCGAACATCGGTGGAACTTCAACTCTTATCGGGGACCCCCCGAATATAATAATCGGCTCGAGGGCAGGCCTGACTTTTAACCAGTTCTTCATCCACCTGGGACCCATCATTGGCATAATCATGCTCTGGCTCGCCGCAACTTCCTATATACTTTTCAAGAAAAGGATGCAAGTGCCAGATGACGTCAAGAAAAGAGTGCTTGAGGCCATACCGAGACTTGCCATAGTCGA